>JAZFSI010000085.1:0-2482 GCA_036446075.1 Fidelibacterota bacterium | reverse complement strand
GATTCTTAGAATATTTTATAACTAAATCGTAGGCTTTCAGAGCTCGATTTAAATCTCCTGATTCAAATGCGCTATTGGAGATACGAAAATATATTTCACCTTTTTCGTAGGTATCTTTGGTCAAGGCTGCAGCTTTATCCAAATAGTTAAGGGCTATGGAATCGGATTCCAGTTCCAGATATATATCTCCCGAGAATAACATTGCCTGGGCCTTTAGTTCGTTGTTATGGGATTCTGCAATAATTAATTCCAGGTCATCCAAGGCGGGCTGCGGTTTCCCTTTCTTCCATTTTATGAGAGCCAGCCAAAAGTTAGTTTCATGCTCTTCTATTAATCCATATTCTGCTTTTAATTTTTTGAACGCAAATTCTGACTGAGTATACTCTCCCCTGTGATAATGGGATTTACCAATTAAATAATAGGCTGGTTTTCTTAATTTTGATTCAGGATATTCATCAAGTACAATTTGAGCCTTTTCGATTACTTTTTCATATTGATTCAAGTCCGTTATGCTCAAATTATTTTTCTTATTTTTACGTGATTCTTCGGCTTTATTAAAATAATCCCGGGCATTATAAAAAGTATTGAAATAAGCACATGAAAAAATAAGAAGACTAAAGAACGGTAGAATATTTTTTGATATTTTCTTCATTAACAGAAATTTAAATACAGCAGGGGAATTCCGCGCGTTTTTCACAATTGTCAGGCCTGATATCAAGTATATAAATTACTGAAATATCTCGGCTTTAGACTATACTTAATAATTTTGTAAAATTAAAATGAGTTTATTTTAAATTAAATTTCGTCACTCAGGCGTTGAAATTCCTGATCGGGAGATATTTCGTATTCTTCTATATATTTGGCTATGCGACCGCATACATCGTCGCGAACACATTTCCCGGCTACTTTTAAGGCGTTGGAAATAGCTTTACCATTTGAGCAGCCATGGGCGATAATGACCATTTTTTCGAAACCGAGCAGCGGAGCTCCGCCATATTCGGCATAATCAGTGGTTTCCTTAAGAAGTTTTAATCCTTTTTTTAAAAAAAGTAAACCCAATTTCCAGATCAATTTCTGTCTATAGGCCATTTTTGTTAATTTATGTACTGCCCGCGCTGATCCTTCCAATGTTTTAATCACTATGTTGCCCACGAAACCTTCCGTAACAATCACATCAACAACGCCCCGCAATATATCTTTTCCTTCAATATTTCCAATGAAATTAAGGTGTGAAATTCGTTTGAGCATTTTATAGGCAGTCTGCATATTCAGGCCGCCCTTTGAAGATTCTTCGCCGATATTTAAAAGAGCAACCGTGGGATTTTCGATATCCCTTATTTCGCTGACGTAGGCGGCGCCCATAATCCCAAATTGCGCCAATTCTTCCGCATTACACTGCACATTTGCTCCCACATCCAATAATAAAGCCAAATGATCATTTCTTTTAAATTCATTCATTGTCGGATAAACTGTGGCAATAGCCGTTCGTCTGACACCTCTAATACGGGGAATGAACTTTGCGGCAGCCAAGACAACACTTCCGGTTGATCCGGCCGAAATAAGTACTGATGCTTTACCGTCTTGAACAAGCTTGGCGGCTACGAGAATTGAAGCGTCCGGTTTATTTTTTATGGCGGATTGGGGAGATTCTCCCATTTCAATTATTTGTGAAGCCGGTACAATTACTAGAGATCCGTCCGGGTAGGAATAATTTTTAAGGCCGCTTTTGATTTTTTCTTCGTCTCCCACCAGTAATATTTTTACAGGGTTGGCATTTGCGGCTATTACGGCTCCTTCCAAATTGGGTATTAGACCCCTGTCTCCGCCCATGGCATCTAAAGCGAGAGTTATAATTTTAGCAGTTGACATATTGAAAATAAATTCTCTGTATTGTAATGTACTTTAAAACTGGTAAATTTGAATATGGATAATAATAAAATTTCTGCTGAGATCAAATTTCGGCCGGATTATAAATGGCCCGGAAATGAAACCAGACGCAAATGCCCTAAATGCAAAAATCACCTGGAACTTCAAAATAATTCCCATGAATATTTCGGAAAACCCTGGTGGTGTCCTGCCTGCCAATGGCAATATTCAGAAGAAGACTTGAAAAAGAAATGAATTTATTTGGTCCGTACAGGCTGTTACTATGAACCTGTTTTTAAATTATTGATGGCGTGCCGGCGTCTGCTAAAATAGTATCCAAAGTCCAGCGGACAACTACAAAGTCATCCAATAAACCCATTACAGGTATATTATCGGGAATTTCATCGTTCTCGGAGATAAAATAATTTAAAGCGAAAAATATCCGCCGTTTTAAATCGTCCTTCAAATCCGGAAATTGCCTTAATATATTTACAATTTTTGTAAGATCTGCTACCAGCTCGGCTTCGAATTCTGTGAGTCCATTTCTGCTGATCATTGCTTTCATTTTAACATGAACCCGATTTATAATTAAGGTTTCATCATCAAATTTTGTAAG
>JAZFSI010000084.1:0-11776 GCA_036446075.1 Fidelibacterota bacterium | reverse complement strand
CTGTATGAATTGTTGCCAGTAACCGTTTTGATTTAGAATAAAGCCGATTGACTTTATTCTAAGTTCTCCAAAGCATCATCCAGGTCTTTGCTTATCACATCGCTGTAAATTGTTGTTGTGGAGATGTTTGCATGGCCATAGGTTTTAGCAATGATGAATTGTTTCTGGCAGGTTTTTCGTAATCGTTTTACTTGCAGAAATTGAGTGACTTTCTAGTGACCAATTAGTGACCCAACATGTCCCAAAATGTCCCAGTTTGGCCGGTTAGGCATGCAATTCTTTAATATTATATAAAGTCCAAAACAGGAGTATTCACGACGATCTCAGTCGTGAAGCAAGGCAGTACCCCGGACAGGACTCGAACCTGTGGCCTACGGATTAGAAATCCGTTGCTCTATCCAGCTGAGCTACCGGGGCAGAATTATTTTATTAAACAAACTCATTATATAAACATCCGGCTGGTATAATTATCTAAGCGGCCCAAATAAGCGGCCTGAAGTTACAGCAAACGAAACCATGATTTCAGGCTAAAAAGCTCAAAATAATCCCCTCGGAAGATCGTCGAGAAAATTCTTGACTCTATACAGCGTAGTTCCGTACACTTGCGAACAGAAGAAATACTAAAATTTAATATTAATTAATAAAGGAGGCCTCTAATGGCAGAAGTAGTAAAAAACACAGGTGTTAAAAAAGAATCCGGATACCTCTATTATCTTGATAAACAAGGTGATGTATCTCGTTCTAAAATGGCCCGTGCAGGTAAAGGCGGCGGAAATGCTGAAAAAGTAGCCAATGCCGGCGTATCACGTGAAAAAGGTTTTTTATATTTCATTGATAAAAATGGAAATGTTGCTCGCGCTCCTATGGCTCGCGGCCGTAAATAAACCTATATAACCTCGTTTAAGAAGGCCTACTCGATATTTCGGGTGGGCCTTTTTAATTTATTCTGGAATTATGCAAACGAGAATAATAGAGGGGAGTTTTTATAGTGAGTGTTAATTTGTAAAATAGCCTATGGATACTATACATTTTGCCGGTTATTAATTCAGCGCTTGTTTTTCTGATTGGGTAACACAGCATGCAGAAATTAATATATATATTTCCAGGATTATTCTGCTGCTTTCTCTTTTCTAATTGTTCTGATTTTGGATCCCGGGAGTACGAGATATCCCCGGAAGATTCAATTAGTTTTAAAAATAATGTTAAACCTGTTTTTAAATCGAACTGCATTAAATGCCATGGCAGCTCCGGGGGGCTTAATCTTAGTTCCTATGCTGATCTTATGGCCGGAAATAGCAATCACGGCCCGGTGGTTTTATCAGGTCAAGGATCAGAGAGTATAATAATTTTAAAATTAAGGGGTAAGGCAAATTTTGGCGACCGCATGCCGAAACCGCCCGCCCCGGCCCTGACAGAATCAACCGTCGATTTAATTGAATCCTGGATCAATGAAGGAGCATTAAATAATTAATCCTCAAATTTTAAAATTTTCCCGGACAGGAATCCTTTTTTCTCTCTTAATTACATGTGCTTTTGCCCTGCCGAGATTTGCTCTGGAAAACGGTGTGAGCTGCAATTTATGCCATGTTAATCCTACGGGAACAGGATTAAGAAACTACTATGGTATTTCTGTCGTCAGTCAGGTGGAGCTTCCAGCCAGACCGGCAGCTTTATTTCCGGATTACTCCGGCATAGTGCAGAATATTATCAGGGTAGGGGGAGATTTACGAATTATGTCTGTATCTCTCAGTGACGGTAAAACATCTTCGGATTTAGCTGTTTTTCCCATGCAGGCAGCTGTTTATGCGTCTTTAGCAGCTGGAAAAACAGCATTACTTTTATCTTTTGAAGCCCTGAGGGGAGATTTTGGATTTCAATTACATATTAATAATATTATTAAAGATGTATATATTAAGACCGGATGGGCAAAACCAGCCTATGGCCTGGTCCTTGATGATCACACGGCTTTTATCAGAGGCGGAAACATACGCTTGAAGAAAGGAGAATTTTTGGAGGGAATGCCCTTTACACCGTTTTTAAATCCAACCGAACATTTTGAAATCGGCAGACAGGGGAAAGGCCTCAATTTTGCCCTAAGCGCGTCCAGGGGTTTTATAAGCGCCGCTGGAATTACTTATAACGGACGCTTGGAAATCTATCCGGAATCAGGAGATATACAAGGACTTGCGGGACTGAGTATTTTACAGGAAAATGATCTTAAAATGGCAGGTATTTTCGGGGGTATAAGTTTGAATGAATGGTCCTGGATGGGAGAAATTGATATGGCGGAAAATTGGTTTATGGGCACATCCCTGGCCAGTTATAGTGAATTGGTCTGGAATTACAGCCAGGGTTGGGAATTATTTAGCCGATTCGAAATATTCGATGCGGACCTTGAATATAAAAATGATGCAATTCAGCGTATGACTTTCGGTCTGAATTACGTACCTTTACCATTAATAGAGGTTAAATTTCACACAAGGTTTTCCAAGATTTCGGAAGAAAAAATTCAGCTGAACCCGGACTATCTGGCTCAATTGCACATATGGTTTTAGGAGAAATAATGATACGAATTATAACTATACTGCTAATAATAATATCTTTTGCCGGTGCTCAAAGTAAAAGTGAGCTTAAAAATGTAAAGGTATTGCCTTTTACTAAAAAACAGGATATCGTTAATTATATGAAAAAAACCATGGTCCAGGGTCTGGGTGTTAAATGTAAATTTTGTCATAATCCACTCGATTTTTCAAGCGATGAGAAAGAAAACAAACTAGTTGCCAGGGAAATGATGAAAATGGTTAAAGGCATCAATTTGAATACAATGTCCAAACTGAAATTTCATGAGGTTTCCTGTTTTACCTGTCACAGGGGCCAGGATCACCCCGATCACCCGCCAAAGCATTAAAAAGATTACCTTATCAGGAAATAGTAGATTTTATTTAAGTTAAGAGCCATGTTAAAGACATTATATATATTAATTTCGATATTAATGCTGGCAGCATGTTCCGGCACTCTACCCTCTGATTACGATTCAGTCACTCTTAATAATTCCCAGCCGATTCTGATTCCTGACAAAGGGCAGGCAGTTTTTATTTCAAAACCTCTTAACGAAGGCTGGATGCTCAATCATCGCCTGGTGGCTAAATGGGGTATGAGTTTGCCGACTGTGCTGGCATCTGTACCCGACACTGCAGTGGTGATTGAATATGTTGAAGATTTAATTACGCTGCCCATCGGTATCAGACTGCCCGTAAAGCGGGCTAAAGTAGTATATACACTTATTAAACCATTAACGATCGAAACGGTTGAGCTGCTGTTTGTTAATATAGATCATGTATATAGTTCCTCAAATCATGAACCTTCGCATTATTTGATGGAAGATGTTGTACGGATTACAGAATTAAAACCAACCGGTTTTCCTCAACTTACTGCAGATGATGTTCTAAAACATAAAATTCTTTTAGAATATGGTACCCCCAAAGAGTACGATGGTGTATATCACCATTATTCCAATTCAAAAACGGCCATGAAGGTCCGCCTGGTTGATGACATGCATATTCGTATAAATTTACACAGTTTGGAAATAGAACGAAAATTTCGTCAGGCTATTAATGAAATGTATTCGGAAGAGGGTGTCGAATTCCAAAAGAAGCAGCTGCTCCAGGGCATTGATTTTTAATTTTTCCTTTAGCACGTAAATCACAGATATGAAGCTTCGTCACCTTTTATTTCTGCTGATTTTCTCAGGAGGGATAAAGGCGCAGGCTCCTTTGGTATCCAAAATTGTTATCAAGGGAAACAAAATTACTCTGGACAAAATCTTGTTGAGGGAAATCCAGCACACTGCCGGAGTTCCTCTAGATAGCAGTCTGGCCCAGGATGACCGAGATCGTTTATTGAATTTGGGTATTTTTGCCGATGTCTACTGGGCAGCCGTTCCAATCGAAGATCTTTCGGTTATATTGGAATATGAGGTTATTGAATCAAAACGCTTTATCGGCGGCCCCATGCCTATTTTTGATGAAAAAACCGGTTTTTCCCTGACAGTCGGCATAATCTGGAATAATTTCCGGGGTAGAAATGAAACTCTTATGGCGGGTGCTACCTTCGGCGGCCGGTTTACATTTGGTCTAAACTATTTAAATCCCTGGATCTCCAGTGATCATTTATCTTTGAATATGGACGCAGGAAGAAACATAGAAGATCACCCATTCCTGCCATATGAAATAAGGGCAAATTCTTTTGAGTTGAACGTGGGACGGTTTTTTGGATATTCGCGCAGGGTTAGTCTGGGATTTGAACTTGAGGAAAAACTATTCGCCTCAGTAAATGAAGAAATTATCGATAGAAGTTATCAACATTTCGCCCCGCAGGGAGTTTTTCAATATGATACCCGCGATCTATATCTTGAACCAACCAGGGGAATATTAATTATACAATCTATTTCCAGCCTGTGGGACTTGAAGAGGGAGAAGAAATCGACGGCATTCTGGTACCAGTCTTACAGTTATTTCAAAAAACTTAATAAAGGGCCGAAAAATCTGGTCTGGGGATTGAATTTAACCTCTTACACTACGTTGGGAAAAATAGATGAAGTCTGGATCGGCTATATCGGCGGTTCTTCCACTGTACGAGGCTGGAATATTCCGGACAGGAAACTATATACCGGAGTTGAAAGCAGCAATCGGTTTGGGCATCATTATATTTTATTTTCATCCGAGCTGCGGAAAACTTTTTTCCCCCGCAAAGTATCGTCGTTTGGAATGGAATACGGTCTAACTCTGGCTTTATTCTTCGATACTGGAATAATAGGTGATTCTTTACCGGAGCTAAAATCTCAAATTCCTATTCAGGGAACAGGAATCAGTCTGCAAATTCCTTTCCCAATCTTCGGTATGATCAGGGTTGATTACGGTTTTGGTTTCGAACAGGGAGAAAGTAGGGGAACTTCCTGGCATTTAGATTTTCAGCAGAAATTTTAGAAAAATTCTACGAATTTTTTCTAAATATCATAGCTTTTTCGAAACGGTTTTCCGTGCCTTTACGAATCCGGCTGATATTACTGCGGTGAGTATAAATGATAAACCATGGAATCAGGAGACTAAAAATTATAAGGGAAAGAGGAGCTGAATTAATTCCTGTCAAGGGGGGTAGAATTAATAAAAACAGGGGCAGGGAAGCCGAGGCCAGAATTGAGGCCATGGAGACATAACCCGTAAAGATTAAAGTAAATGCAAAAACTATCAGACATAAGGGAACAGCCACTGGGAAAAGAGCGATCAAAAGCCCTGCCAGGGTACCTACGCCTTTTCCGCCTTTGAAATCGGCAAAAATTGTATATGAATGGCCTATAACTGCAGAAAAACCGCAGATTAACTGCAGCAATCCAAGGTCAGGTATGGGCTGACTATTAAAGAAGAATGGGGCTATTAGCCCGGCTGCCAGCCATCCCTTAAAAATATCCACCAGTCCCACCAGCAAACCCGGTTTCCAGCCTAATATTCTGAAAGCATTGGTACCGCCGGCATTACCGCTTCCATAATCCCGGATATCTATTCCCTGGGTAACTTTCCCCGCAATAATACTGGTAGGAAAAGATCCCGCCAGGTAGCATAAAATTATAATGCCTAAAAGTAGAAAATATTCATTCATTGCTTAAATCATCCTCTAAAATTTGAATTGCCACAGCTAAGGCGCCCGGACCGGCATGCACACCTACGGCAGGTCCTAAATCAGTTAATATAACCCTGTCAGCTCCTAATTTCTTTATCAGATCTAAAACCCAGTTTTTGGTAAAATTTTCCAACTTGGAATGGGCAATTCCTATTCTGAAAAGTTTATCCTCGGGTAGATTTTTTTCTATGTAAACTTTAAATTTCTGCATCTTATTTTTTCGTCCGAAAGTTTTACTGACGGCCTTCATACCCTTGGATGTAAATGATAAAATGGGGTTAATCCTCAAAAAATCTGCTATTTTTTTAACTGTCGGGTTTAAGCGACCGCCCCTGACAATGTTATCCAAAGTATCCAGACCAATTAATATTCTGGTGTTGGAAATGGCCTGATTGGTGATTTGAACCACTTCTGCAAATGTTTTACCGGCCTGAACCGCTTCGGCCGCTCTGATGGCGATAAGGCCCAGACCTATAGTTCCATTTTTAGAATCAATAATTGAAATGGGGAAATCATTTAAGGTTTTGCCTGCGGTTACAGCGGATTGTATTGTTCCGCTCACAAGGGCAGGTAAATGGATGGATATAATGGATTCGTAATGTGATGAAAGAAATTGATATTGACGCCGGAAATCTCCCGGTGTGGGCTGGGAGGTCTGGGGATGAATTGGATTCAGACGCAATTCTTCCCAGAATTCGGCAAAGGTAAGAGTAACTTTATCTACATAATGCTTATCTCCAAAATTCAGCCTGACCGGTATCATATGAATATTTAATTTTTCCTGGAGATCTTCCGGAAGATCGCAACCGGAATCCACCACCACGGCAATTGATTCATGTTTTGAATGGGCATCTTTCACCTGTTTGTGCATATCGTCGGTTTTTTCACCGCTCACGGAGCCGAATTCAGAACAAATATTAAATACCGATTCAGGATTATCAGAATGGATATGGATTTTAGCCTTGTGCTTATGTCCGGCCACAATTATACTGTCGCCAAGATCAATCAACCGTTCCTGGATTAGACGGCGATTGAGTGCCTCTCCAACAATTATACATTCGGTGCAGAAACGATATTTCTGATTATTAAAGGAACTATTCTGATTAAGATTGATTTGTTTATCAACCGAGACATGAGTTACAATCCCTTCTTTTAGAAAATCATTAATGCCTTCGAGCATATCCAAAAAACCCTGAGCGCCTGCATCAACCACTCCTGCCTTGGCTAAAATCTGAAGTTTTTTGGGCGTATCCAGCAATGATTGCCGGGCCCTGATTAAAGCCCTGTCAAAAAGGATTCTGAAATCCCCTATTTTTTTACTTAAAATTTCAATTTCACGGCTCCAGTCACTGATGACAGTAAGGATGGTGCCTTCCTGAGGAACCACCAGAGCTTCGTAGGCATAGGCTTTAGCAACTTTAACAGCCGCAGAAAACTGTCTTGTCTTAATAATGTGATTATCTTTAATGCCGTCGGCAAAACCTACAAAGAACTGGGCCAGGATTGCACCGGAATTGCCCCTTGCTCCATCCAGGGCGCTGTCCGCCACGGCGAGACTCATTTGCCGAATGCTGGGATTGATTTTACCGTTGATGTATTCTTCAATGCAGGTTAAAGTATATGCCATATTGGTTCCCGTATCCTGATCAGGCACAGGGAAAACATTTATTTTATTCAGGTAATCCTGTCTTGATATTACCCGTTTCGTTCCGGCGGAAATTGATCTATAGAATCGAATTCCGTCTAAATATTCAATGGCCATAAAATATTAGAATCAGCAAATTTATTTTTTTGGAATAAAGGAACTGATCGGTTTATCCCCGGGGTCTAAAATTCCTCCGGAGATGATGGCTTTTAAGCCTTCCTCTACGGAAATATCGGCAAGAATGGCGTCCTCCCTCAAAATAATAGTAAAAACGCCTGATGTAGGATTGGGTGTGGTGGGTACAAAGACATGGTAATATTCGTCCCCGAATGCATTGGTGGATTCGTTGGTAACAAAACTCATTGTCCAAAGACCTTTGCGCGGGTATTGAATAAATATTACTTTTTTAAAAGATCGTACCGTTGCTCCAGAAAATGCATTGGTTATTTGTTTTATGGTAGAATAAATAGTACTCACCATAGGAATATTATGCAATAATCTTTCGCCCCAGGCAAATAATCTTTTACCCAAAACATTAGTTACAAACAGACCTAATAGAAAAATGATGACTAAAGTTAAAAGCAGTCCGACTCCCGGGATTTCAACGCCTAAGCGTTTCAAAATAGGAGACGTCATTCCTTCCAGGAAAAGAAAAATTATGCGCAAAATCCAGACTGTGGCAGCAATTGGTAAAACAGCGAAAAGCCCGGTTAAAATTATTTTTCTTAATTTTAGCAACATATTAATTAAGAGGGGTTGAGGGTAAGAACAAAGAGGCAGGTACTAGAAAAAAAGAAATAATTAATACTCATAAAGCTTGTTCCATTTCCAATAAAAAAACTTTTTTATTTAAGCCGGCGCTATAACCGCCGAGACCGCCGCCCGAAGCTAAAACGCGATGACATGGAATTACGATGGGAATCGGATTATTAGCGTTTGCACTGCCCACAGCTCTAACTGCTTTTTCATTTCCGGCTCTTTCTGCGATATCTTTGTAAGTGGCAGTTCTTCCAAAAGGGATTTTAAACACTTCCAACAACGCTTTTTTATAAAATGGGGGCATTCTCAAATCCAATTGTAAGTCAAATACCATTCTTTTACCTAGAAAATATTCTTCAATTTGCTTTTCGACCGGTTCCAATGCAGATTTATTTCTTTCTATCTGTTCGAGAGGAAAATTATGAAGCAAGGCTGCCTTGATATCCTGAACATCTTTCTCAAAAAAAATATGGGTCAGCCCCTTTTTCGATTGGGCCGCACCCATCAATCCAAGTGGTGTTTTGAATGTTGAATATTGAATCATGATTGCTGAATTTAATCAGAAAAAACGACAATTTATTAAGCTGAAATCTAAAGAAACCGGAATGATTGGAAAAATCAGGGACCCAGAGCCCGGCGACGAAATTTAAAATTCATTAATATACCTCCGGTCAGGACCAGAAATCCTCCCATAATGGCTGGAAGAGATAAATATTCATCGAGAATAATCCAGCCTAAAATAGCAGCAATCACCGGGGGAAAAAAGGCAATATAACTGATCTGCATCACAGAAATTTTCTTAAATAACCAAATATTTATGGACCAGGCAAATACGGTCCCAAACACAGATAAATACAATAACGCCGATGTATTGGACCAATTCCAAAGCATGTGTTGACTGCTTTCGAAAATAAATGACACAGAAAGCAGCAGAATGCCGGCCACAGACTGTGAAACAACATTTAAATGAATCGGTTCAACAATCCCGGGATTTTTTTTCAGGTAAACATTGGGCCAGGATGCCAGAACAACCGCGGTTAGAGTACCAATAATTCCATATATAGTTTTTTCGGTCCCCAGGACTTCCCCATTGTAAACTATCATTATAACACCGATCAGGCCGATGGAAATGCTGAAAAGTTTTCGCGGATTAAGGCGTTCGCCGGGTAAAGTTAAATGAGCCATAAAAGATACTGTGAGCGGGAACATGGCCCATAATATAGCTCCCAGGTTGGAATAAATATATTGAGTAGACCAGTACGTAAGTGCATATCCAAGTGTAAAATTTAAAATAGCAAATTGAGTATAAATGATTAGGGCAGTTCTGGATTTTGGAAGCCTATAGCCCTTATAGAAGAAATATATCCATAAAATCGCACCGGATATAATAAACCGCATGCCCACACCGTAAAAAACAGGAGTATTCTGCAGGCTCACTTTCAGGACTACCCAGGTAGTCCCCCAGATTAAACAAAGTAAGGCGTAAAGGCTGTATATTTTAACTTTCATGGCGTATTAAACGGAGGCAAATTTAGTCTGTATCAGACGATATTAAAATTGAATTGATTTTGGATTTAAGTTATGATAATTGTTCGCAATTTAATTAAGGATTTTAAACTTTCGCGTCAACATCGCCGTGAATTGGGAGGCGAGTACAAGGGCCATAAAATATTTCGGGCTGTAAATGAAATCAGCTTTGAATCACAGCCAGGGCGCATTTTTGGGTTATTGGGACCAAATGGGGCCGGTAAAACAACAACCTTAAGAATGCTGGCTACTATGATAAAACCGACTTCCGGTTCAATTTCGATAGGAGGTGCAGACACCCAAAGCCAGGGCCGGAAAGTAAGAGAAAAAATAGGATTTATGACCGGCCAAACTGCCCTTTACGATAGACTTACGCCAGAGGAAATGGTTCGTTACATTGGTGATTTACATAATATGGATAGAACCAGATTTGAGGAACGAAAAAATAAAATATTTGATTTATTAGATATGCACGAATTCGCCCGGCGCCGTATTTCCAGACTGAGTACAGGAATGAAACAGAAAACTTCCATAGCCAGAACAATAATTCACGACCCGGAAGTTTTAATATTCGACGAACCAACTTCCGGACTGGACGTAATGACATCCCGGGCCATTATGGACCTGATCCGATCCTGCCGGGAAGAGGGGAAAACGGTAATATTTTCTACGCATAGAATGGGTGAGGTTAATCAAATTTGTGATGATATTGCCATTATATATAAGGGAAAACTTCACTTTCAGGGAACCCTGAATCAATTTAAATCCGAAATGACGCAGCCGACATTTGAAGACGAATTTATATTTAGAGTGGGGGAAGCTTAAATTGCGGGTATTTACAATATTTTTAAAGGAATTAAAGGATATTACCCGGGATCGCCGTACAGTATTTATGATGGTAGTTCTGCCTCTTTTACTAATTCCGGCATTAGTTGCGGTAGTTACCATGGTTCAGCAATCAGCAGCTGATAAGGCCGCCGGGAAACAGCTTAAGGTAAGGTTTGTGGGACGTGAATTCGCTCCTGATTTATATGAAAAATTTATGGGAACAGAGAGAATAATAATGCTGGATCAAATCCCTGTTGACAGTATTCATAATTATGTAAGCCTGGAATACCTGGATTTTGCCGTATTGGTTAACAAACATTATCAATCCGAATTGGATAATAACGGGCAGTCCCGCATTCAAATAATACATAAAAGTTCAGAAACCCTGGGAGTTACCAAAACACGTATCAAATCAATTCTCGCTGACTCAGAACAGGAAATAATTACCAAGCGACTGCTTAAGCTTAATTTTAATGCGGATATTATTAAAGCTTATGATATTGATTATAATGACGTATCATCAAAACAGGAAATTTTTGGCAGGGCAGCCGGCGGATTTCTACCTTACATTTTTATTATTTTTGGTTTTTTGGGTGCCATGTATCCGGGACTTGATCTGGGAGCGGGAGAAAAAGAACGGGGAACTCTGGAAACAATCCTGTCTACACCTGCTTCGAGACTGGAGATTGTATTGGGGAAATTTCTGGTAGTGTTGACAGCCGCAGTTGCCACCGCTTTTATTTCAATGGCCGGGCTATATTTTACCATCTTGAATTTTCCAGATATACCTCCTGAATTTATGGCGGTGGTAAATGAAATATTAAGTCCTAAAACCTTACTCATGCTCGCCGGATTGGTTCTGCCGGTATGTGCATTTTTCAGCGCTGTTATTCTGAGCATTTCTATTTATGCTCGTTCATTCAAAGAAGCACAAAGTATTGTAGCTCCCTTAAATATTGTAATTATTTTTCCGGCTTTGATCGGAACTCTGCCCGGTATGGAACTGAATCAGTCCACGGCCTTAATACCTGTCTTAAACGTATCCTTAGCTGCCAAGGATTTGGTGGCAGGATCAATCGATCCCTTATTAATGACTGAAGTATATGGAAGTTTATTTCTTTTTGCTGCACTGGCCTTGTGGGTCTGCGTGAAATGGTTTAACCGTGAGGAAACTCTTTTCAGGGATTAGTATAAAGAGGCCAGTTGGCAGAAGTCAGAAGTCAGAGGGGAGAAAAAATTCTGCGAATTTTTTCAGTGAGCAGTGATCAGTTAGCAGTTAACAGTGAAGAAAAAAGAAGTCCCCGCTACTGTCGCTTCGCTGCTGCGCTGCTACGCTCCCAG
>JAZFSI010000083.1:0-2665 GCA_036446075.1 Fidelibacterota bacterium | reverse complement strand
TTCCAAACCGCACGGCATCAGTGCCGTATTCCTTGAATAATTCGATTGGATCAGGAGAGTTTCCCAGAGATTTACTAAATTTTTGTCCTTTTTCATCCCTTAGAATAGAATTGAAATAAACGTCGCTGAATGGTTTTGATCCCATAAATTCATAACCGGACATAATCATGCGGGCTACCCAGAAAAATATGATATCGGGTCCTGTAACTAAAGTGCTGGTGGGATAGAAAGTTTTCAATTCAATTTTATCCCGGGGCCAGCCATTGATCGCAAAAGGCCAGATCCAGGATGAAGCCCAGGTATCTAAAACATCAGGATCCCGATCCCAATTTTGGGGATCATGGGGTCCATTTACAGATACGTGGATTTTTGATTTATCCCGGCGATTATACCAGACCGGAATCCGGTGTCCCCACCATAATTGTCTGCTGATGCACCAATCTCTGATATTTTCCATCCAATGATTATAAGTTTTTACCCAGTGCTGAGGATGAAAATTTATTAATCCTGCATTTACAGCTTCCAGGGCCGGCCGGGCCAATTCATCCATTTTCAAATACCATTGTTCGGATAAATAGGATTCGATGGGGACCTGCCCTCGTTCCGAATAACCCACATTATGAACATAGTCTTTTATCTTATTCAATAGACCCAGGGCCTGCATGTCTTCAATAACCTTTTTTCGGCCGGCTTCCCGGCTTAAACCATGATAATCTTCGGGAACGTTTTTATTCAGGGAAGCATCATCGTTCATGATATTAATTAATTCCAGATCATGCCTCCGGCTCATGGCAAAATCATTGGTATCATGAGCAGGCGTAACTTTAACGCATCCCGTACCGAATTTCGGATCTACAAATTTATCGGCAATAATGGGAATTTCTCTGTTAACCAGGGGCAGGCGGACTTTTCGCCCGACTAATTTTTTAAAACGCTTATCATCAGGATTTACGGCCACGGCAGTATCCCCCAGCATGGTTTCCGGTCTGGTGGTGGCCACCACCACAAAATCGTCTGAATCGACCAGTGGATATTTGAGAAACCAAAGTTTACCATTTACTTCCCGGTGCTGAACCTCTTCATCACTTATGGCAGATTTGGAAACCGGACACCAGTTCACTAATCTTTTACCCCGATAAATATTACCCTGTTTGTATAAACGCACGAATGCTTCCATAACTGCCCGGCTGTAGTTTTCGTCCATGGTAAAGCGTTCGCGTTCCCAGTCGCAGGAACAGCCCAGTTTCTTCAGCTGGTCAATTATTATACCGCCGTATTCTTGGCGCCATAACCAGGCATATTCCAGAAATTTTTCCCGGGTCAGACTGTCCTTTTTTATCCCCCGTTTTTCAAGCAAATTTACAACTTTTTGTTCTGTAGCAATCGAGGCGTGGTCCGTACCCGGTATCCAGCAGGCATTTTTACCCTCCATGCGTGCTTTCCGAACAAGTACGTCCTGAATTGTATTGTTCAGAACATGACCGATAGTGAGCTTACCAGTTACGTTCGGCGGAGGGATGGCGATTGTGTAAGGCTCTTTAGTGGAATTTTCGTCCCCCCGAAAGTAATTTCTACTTAACCAATGCTCGTACCAGAAATCCTCAAAATCCTGACCATTATAATTTTTTCCAATTTTTTTTGCCATAACTTCAGCTGCAGTTTTTATTATATCACCGTTCTAAAATCAAACTGAAAGCAGTCGTAAGTTTCAGCACGTTCTGATTGGATTTTTCCAGTTTTTTGGAAATAATTTTTCCAAAATTTCTCATTACTTTATAACCAATTTTTGGGAAATTTTCGCAAATTGTAAATAAATCTGTTTTATCAATACGCACCAGGTCACAAGCAGTTAAGGCCATTACGTTAGCGGTTCTTTTATCACCCTCGTTAAACATGGACATTTCACCAAAAAGCGGTTTATAATCACTGGAAAGTTTAATGATAGCTTTCTCTCGGTTGTCGCCCTCGCCCTTATTCATTGCTAAAGTCAGTGCCTGGTTTATCTCAACTTCCCCGTTCAGAAGCAGATAAATACAGTCGCCTTCATGACCTTCCGTAATAAATTGCTGACCCGGTTCCATGTGTTCAGTGTGCAGAACATTCTGGAATTCATTCAATTCATTTTCACTGAGACCTTCAAATACACCAAAATTCTTTAATTGTTCAATCTTCATGCCTGCCTCACGGAATTATTATGGCTCTTTCATTTTCCTTTATCAAATATTCAGAATTGGGATTAACCGTAACATTAATTTTACTCTGGTCCTGAAGCGAAATGCCGCCGTCCTTTAATTTTCTTTCAATAAATTGATCCAGGGCCGATGTATCTGAAGATAAAATGGCCCCAATGCCTAAATTTTCATCCTCAGAATAAACACCAACCATTATCCAGCCGTTTTCCTGCCGAAAATGGTCAAATAATTGATTATAATCCTGGCCCACGAATTCAGGGGGAATATCAATCCGCCTGATGCGTGATTTAGAATTGCTGTTCAATAAACGGTTAACAGCCTGGGGAACACCGGGAGACATAACGTATGAAACCAGCATGGCTGTACCCAGATCATCTCCCACAATTACTTCATCGGCATTAGCTCTTTTAATATGGGTTAAATTGTTGCGGTCAGAAATATAAGCTACTACTCTCACGTTGGGGACCATACTT
>JAZFSI010000082.1:0-7647 GCA_036446075.1 Fidelibacterota bacterium | reverse complement strand
CATAACCATATCCATCGGATCCAATGACACAACCGCTATGAAAATGACAATTATTACCAATCCGGGAAAGATGATAAATATGAACATTTGAATCTAAAATTGTATTCTCGCCTATGCTGGAATTTTTACCAATTGTGCAATGGGGGCCAATGCTGGCACCCGATTCCACCCGGACCCCGGCTTCAATAACCGTAAAAGCGCCTATGCTGACATTTTTCCCAATTTCAGCAGCGGGAGAAATTATAGCAGATTTGTGAATCCCCGATGCGGATTCAACAAGCGGTGCAAACTGGGCCAATACAAGGGACATGGCCCGGTGTGGATTTGCAGCAAGTATTCCAGTTTTATTCTCTAATATTGTTTTGCTGGAAGTAATAATCGCCGCTGCGGGACAATTATTGAGGTATTTCTTATATTTTGAATCGGTTAAAAAAGTAATGGTACCCGGCTCAGCCTGCTCAATTGAGGAAACACCATCAATTTGCAGGTCAGGATTCCCGTAGAGAGTACCACCGACCAAATCGGCCAATACTTTCAGTTTTATCAAAAGAAAAGCAGGTTAATTCTTATCTTCAGTATCCGACAGATTATATTTTCTTAATTCAAAAAGTACATCATCTGTCAAATCGAAGGCGGGATTGCCGTAAAGCATGGCTACTGATCCGTCTAAGATAAAATCAACTTTTTTACCGGCAGCAACTTTGTCTACTGCTCTTTTAACTTTAGAAAGTATATCAAATTCCAGCTGGGCTTGACGGCGATATAACTCACCTTCGGGACCAACCATTGTTACCTGATAATTCTGGATTGTTCTTTCTAACCCGGTAATCTCCTGTTCTTTCTCTTTGCGCCATTCGGGACTGCTCATCAGCCTTTGTGTTTCAAAGGTCTGTTTGAGACTATCCAGTAAGGCCACCATTTTATTGTATTCAATATTAACTTTACGATATTCAAGCTGCAGTTGAGATTCTGCTTCTTTAAATTCTTCGTATTCGGCACGAATGCGGTCAGATTGAACAAATCCGAAATTCGCCTGAGCCCATATTAATGCCGGCAGGAACAATCCTGTCAGCCACATTCCAGTGATTAATTTGCGAATCACAATTCCCTCCTTAATGTTATTGTCCGGAACCAAAGATGATAGTATACTCCCATCCCTGCGGTTTTCCATCTCCGCTTATATCATCAAAACCATACCCCATATCAAAACCTAACATGCCGATCATAGGCATAAAAAATCGTATCCCAATGCCCGCTGTGCGTTTAAAACTAATAGTATTTCGCCTGATTGTAGTCAAAGATTCCATCAGGCTGTTGTCTTCCCAGACGTTGCCGGCTTCTGCAAAGAGCATGCCGTATACAACCGGATTATCCGAGAACGGGAAGCGAAACTCAGTGCTGTATTTCAACATTGTCTTGCCTCCTACCGTCCGGCCCGATGAGGAAATGGGACCAATGGAATTCTCGGGGTAACCCCGCAGCATAGTTCCATACTGTACACCGTTGCCGCCCATGTAAAATTTTTCAGCAAAAGGAATTATTGATTGATCATTGCCTGAAGACGAAAAGGGCTTAATAACACCCACTTTCAAAGAACTTAGCAGTACAAATTTCCAGAATGTAGGGGTGTACCAATCTAATTTCAATACATGTTTCTGAAAATCTTCATTACCGCCTAAGGGACCGCCAGAAAGGGTTGCGGTCCAGTTAGCCATGGAGCCCCGGGTAGGAAATTCTGCTCTATCCCGACTATCTCTGTTGATAACCTGGGTCAGGCTGACACCAAGTGTCTTATCAAGACCGCCCGAATAACTATCCAGCTCTTCCTGGGTTCCTTCATAATCCCTCCGCATAATTTGTAGAACCCAGTATCCCCGGAAATAATCGTCGGGCCAGCGCCAGCGCCGTCCCCATTCCAAAGATCCTCCCCTGATTACCATATCGAGAGGTAAATAATATTGGGTGGCACGACCCTGGAACCGATAAAACAATGAAAAACCGATCCTGTTTGGAGAATCTCTGAACATGGGATCAGTAAATCGAAAACTGAAGGATTGATATTTGGCCGGTTCCGTGCCGTAAACAGAAAACCTTGTTCCGACCTGGGCGCTTAAAGAAAGAATTTGTCCAAGTCCCCGGAAATTATTGAATTCTACTGAACCTCCTCCTGTCATCCCGTAAATTCCTGTAAAACCAACGCTGGCGCTGGCTTTATCGGAAGATTTTTCTTCAACTGTAATTTCCAAATCGATCTCATCCTCATCTACAGGAACAACATTCGGGACAATGTTTCCAAAATAATTCAAAATAAATAAGTCTCTGGCGCTGCGTTCCAGCAGGGTGCGATTAAATATATCTCCCGGATATATGCGCAGTTCACGGCGAATTACATTTTCTCTGGTTTTGTCATTACCGAAAATATTGATATTTCTAACATTCACCTGGTGATTTTCAGTAATTGAAAAATGAATATCCAAAGAATCATCCCCTACAGGCGTAAAGCGTGGTTCGATCTGGCTGTAGATATAACCCCGATCCATATATAATCCCTGCACCTTTTGGTAAAGCGCCTCTTCAAAATCAGATTGGCTGAATACAGATCCTTTATTAATATTTAATGCTCTGCGCAGGATGGCCGTTTCGTAAAGAGAATTCCCATCCCAGGAAAAATTTCTATATTTATATTGAGGACCTTCAAATAAATCCAGCTTTAGTTCCATGCCCCTTTTATTTTCGGCATAAATTATGGTGTCACTTAATATTGTAAAATCCCGAAAACCCCGGTCCACGTAAAATTTGCGCAAATTATCCAGATCTTCCTTGTATTTATCTTTATCCAAATAAGATCGCCAAAAAAAATACCAGGCCTGTTTTTTTGTTTCCTTAAATCCTTTTCGTCTCAGTTTTCTATCACTAAATTTTTTATTCCCGGAAAAATTTATTTTTCTGATCTTTACTTTTTTATTTTCTTTAATCTTAAATATAATATCCTGAGTTCTGGTTTCCCTGCCGGCAATTTTAATTAATTCCTCCGAAGGCTGGGTTAATGATGCGGTCACTTCGGCCAATAGATACCCATCCTCAGCATACATGTCTTTTATTTTTCGGATAGAGTTTGAAAGTAAATATGGTTTGATGCGCATCCCGCGCTGAAAGGTCATTTTTTCTTTAAATTGCCGATCCTTTATTTTTTTATTTCCCTTAAACACAGCTTTGCCCAGGGCGGGGTTTTCCTCGACCTTGATTATTATGGAAATTCCTGTTTCGGATTCATCCTTAAAAAGCACCTGTACATCGCTGAAAATTCCCAAATCCCATAACCGTTTTACTACTTTAGAAAAATCATCTGCTTGAATTTCATTACCCTCTTTCAAACCTGAAGTAAAAAGGATAATATTATCATTTGTAAAGGTATTTCCCTCGATGGTTATCTCATTTAACAAAACAGATTCCCGGGCCTGTCCATTTAATAAAACAGACAGAAAAATGAATAGTGATATTTTAAATAATTTCATGATTTTATTTGTTCGCTGACTAAACCGTATCGTCGTTCTCTGCATTGAAAAGATTCAACGGCCTTAAGTAAATGTAGTTCCCGGAAATCGGGCCAAAATGTATCTGTGAGTAAAATTTCTGTATAAGCTGCCTGCCACAGTAAAAAATTACTTATTCTTTGTTCACCGCCGGTACGAATAAGTAAGTCGGGGTCGGGAGTAGAAGCTGTGTATAATTCTGCTTGTATATTTTTCTCGTTTATATTTTCTACTTTCAATTCTCCCCTCTCAACTTTTCCTGCTATGGATTTGACGGCATGGAGCAGCTCCTGCCGGCTTCCATAACTGAGAGCTAAAATAAGATTCAGTCCCGTATTATTTCTGGTTTTCTCAATTCCGGCTAATATTTCTTTCCTGGGATTCCGGCCCAATTCATTAATATTTCCAATAGTTGTTAAGCGTACATTATTTTTTTGTAATTCGCCCACTTCTTTGCGAATTGTGGCCAATAGTAATTTCATAATTGCTGAAACTTCAATCCTGGGTCTATTCCAATTTTCAACGGAAAAAGTAAACAATGTTAAATATCCAACTCCCATTTCCCCGCAAACTCTGGTTATTTCCCGTACGGAATTGATACCTTCTTTATGGCCGGCCAGCCGCGGCAGGTTTTTATTTTTTGCCCAGCGTCCGTTTCCATCCATAATAATGGCAATATGTTTCGGGATTTCTCCCCGCTTAAGAATTTTTTTTCTGAGTTCGGAACAGTTCATGATAAGTTTTTTATAAAAGCATTAAAAACCGCTGGCGAAATTACCTTTCCACGACGGTGTAAACAACCCAAAGAATAGTAAATATTCCCAATTATTCATAAATATCCGCAACCTGATGATTAAAAGGCTCCAATTTTTTCACAAAGCCGAATCCTTTAAATTCACTGCGGCATTTATAACAGGCTGCAGCATCCTTTATGCGACGGTAAAGCAGATAGTCTACAAGTGCGAATACTACCATGCTAAGCCCGTACGTTAAAGGCACCAGCAGAGCGCCAATTAGAATAATTGAGCATCCCAGAGCCTGGTTAAAATCCTTTTTACGGTAAAATTGCCCGCAGCTGCAAACGGGGCAGACGCTGAAATCCATATTGGCATTTAAATGTTCCGGCTTAAGACAGGCCGCACATGACAGATCTTGTTCTAATGCTTTGGTTTCTCCACATTTTTCACATTCAATTATTGGTAAACTCATAAGAGAAATCCATAAGAAAACATATAAAATTTAAATAATAAATCACCGAATAAAAGAGCCACGGAAGAAATATAGATCAATCCTGTTGCGCTCTGAACGGCCTGGAGCTTTAAAGTGCGCCAGATCATTATATTTAAGACCAGGGGAATAAAAATACCCAGGAATAAAGCGACCGCCAATAAGAATCCCCGAAATGTTCCCAAAAATTGCAGCAGACTAATTTCTATTCCCAAAGGACTAATATAACTGACAAATTGAAATTGAACCAGGTCCCAGGCAAATCTTACGATCAATAACCCGCTCAGGACCAAAATTGATTTTTTCATTAATGAGATCGGGAGATGGACCGTATTCAGGTACCAATGTCCCAGAATTAAGGTAAAAAACACAGAAGCTAAAATAGAGCTGCTGATCAAGATCATC
The DNA here is from genome assembly GCA_036446075.1 of Fidelibacterota bacterium. GTDB lineage: Bacteria > Fidelibacterota > Marinisomatia > Marinisomatales > TCS55 > JAZFSI01. The sequence goes on along the minus strand of JAZFSI010000082.1, from coordinate 2,482 downwards.
AACCAGCCCTGGATATTATTAACCATTGGAATCAGAATGGGTTTGAGCTGAAACAAGGTTATTAATCCCATCAAGGGAACACTCGAAAGGGCCAGATTGCTGATATCATCGTTTCGCCAATATATGGCTGTGAGAAGTAACAGTAGAACCAACCATACGAGTACATAAAAACTGGGTATTATGGGGGGATTCAAGAGTCGAAAAAAAATAAAACCCAAGGCGCCTGTCACGCAGCTTAACCCAAGGTTAAAACGGTAGAATGCCAGGTTAATACTCTTTAGAGGCGCAATCCATAAAAATGCGGGATAAAGGATTGCAAAACCTAAGAAGGTTACAATAATTATCTCTGTAAAATTAAAAAACAAGGCTCAAGACCGGGGCAAATTAAATTTTAGCTGAATTCCCGTTTAATTCTCCAGAATATCAACTATCCTGGCTGCAATATTTCCATAAATTTCTGTGATTGGAGACTGGGGATATTTAATAACCATTGGTTCTCCCATGTCGGTGGTTTCCATTATGGCCCGGTCAAAAGGGATCTCTGCCAGGAGGGGAACATTGAGTCGTTTACTTTCATTTTTTCCGCCTCCGCGCTTAAATAAGTCCATTTTGAAATTAAATTTTCCAAATTTATCAAGTGGTATTTCCTTGTCCATTACAGTCAATTTTAAGGATTTAATGTCACCATCTATTTTTCCTTCAATTTGAAATCCGGACATATTTTCAATAACACCAATCACAGGGGCCTGAACCTTACGGAACATATCTGCACCTTTGCGCACGTCAGCCAGAGCAATATCCTGGGGCGTGGTCACCATTATGGCGCCGTCCAATTTTAATTTTTGGGTAAGAGTAAGTTGAATATCTCCCGTTCCCGGGGGCAGATCCAGAATTAAATAATCAAGCTTTCCCCACTCAACATCACGAAAAAATTGCTCGGTCATACGCGATACCATAGGACCGCGCCAGATAACGGGTGTCTCATTTCCACTGATAAAACCGAAACTCATTACTTTTAATCCATATTGTTCAATGGGCTTAAGTTTTTTTTGGGAAGTCAGTTCCGGCTGTGAATTAATTCCCAGTATAATCGGCAGTGAAGGGCCGTAAATATCAAGATCCAAAAGTCCCACTGAGTAATCTTTCTGCTTTAGAGCCAAAGCTATATTTGCAGCAACAGTAGATTTCCCAACACCGCCTTTACCGCTGGCTACTGCAATAATATATTTAATTCCTGCCAGGGGCGAAGCCGGTTCGACGCCTTGGGTCTGCCCGGTTTTTACGGGAGCAGACTGGGGCTGTACATGGGTAATTTCTACCTGATTAAATTCGCCCGTTTTTTTTAAGGCGGATTCGATGCTTAATCCTACCGCTCGTTTTTTTTCTTCATTCTGGCTGGTAATTTTTAATTCGACCGTGATTGAACGATCTTCAATTTCCAGGCTGCTTATCATGCCGAATGAAACAATATCCCGGCTGAAACCAGGATAATTAATGGATTTTAAAATTTCTAATACTTGTTCTTTATTCAATGCAAATTTCCTGATCTCACATAAAAAAAACGGCTGAAAATAGACAGCCGTTTATTATAAACGTATACAAAAAAAAATTATCCGCTATAGTCCCGGCCAAAGTAATCATAATTTATTTTGATGTATTTATTCCACTCTTCGGGGACTTCGCTTTCCTCAAAGATAGCTTCTACCGGACATTCCGGTTCACAGGCGCCGCAGTCAATGCATTCTTCGGGATCAATGAAGAGCATTTTTCCTTCTAAGTTATTTTCATCAAATCCGGCTTCATCCCATTCCTCCTTCGTAGGATGAATACAATCTACCGGACAAACTTCTACACAGGCTGTGTCACAGGTCCCCACACATGGTTCAGCAATTATGTATGCCATCAAACACTCCTTAAAATATTTAAGTAATTTCTTACCTAAATCTAAGGCCGTTTTTCATTAAGGTAAAAAGCCTTTTAGCCTGAATTATTCATCAACAATGGTCCGCTGAAGGTAAATTGCAGCATAACCAATTGAAGAATCAGATTTCAGTTAAATAATTCAGTACAGGCCGCAAAGGGGGGACCAGCCCCGTATATTAAGTAATAGATTAATATGCGGCCCAAACGAGTGATTAATTCATAAAATATTATGAATTAATCAGGTCAGATTATAATTTTACAGCCCTAATTGGCCCTGTCCTCAAAAAAATGAATAAATTGAGAAAAAATATCAGTTTGCTGTGGGCTGCTCAATTGACTTCTGGTATTGGGGATGCAGTTTATCAAGTTGCACTCATGTGGCTGGTTCTGGATTTGACCGGTTCTCCCTCAATCACCGGATTGGTAGCAATGAGCGTTTATTTACCGGCTTTGATTTTCGGGCTCTATGCCGGAGTATTATCCGATCGTTATAACCGGCAGGCATTAATGATCCTGGCTAATATTAGCCAGGCTGTAACTGTAATGCTGATTCCCCTGC
>JAZFSI010000081.1:0-5951 GCA_036446075.1 Fidelibacterota bacterium | reverse complement strand
CCGAATAAATCTTTGATTTTTTCTTTCCTCTGGCTTCTGCCAACTGACTTCTGACTTCTTCTTTTCCCGTCACCCGTCACAGAAAAATTCTTCGAATTTTTCCCGTTATTTTAAGCAATTTAAAAGTCATTTAATTATTTTTGCTTCTACGGTTTTTTTTTGCATTTAAAACTGTGTAAATTCCGCCTGCGGATTACCTCACTATTTTTTGTTTTACCCACAAGGAAGATATTAATGGCTAAATGGACTAAAGATTTATTTATACAGGAAATGCGGAACGAATGCAGTCGTGAAGTGGCAAAAACCGGAGAAAGAATAATTGCTTTTGCAGAGAAACATTCTGATGAACTCACCTGGGGCCGGGGCAGCGAACACGGTACGCTTACTTTCAGATGTGAATCAGATTTTGGAATGCTGCCGCTTTTTCACATGACCACAAATGGTCAGCTCAATATTCAAATCAATTTCCTGCGCAGTAAAGAATTACCAAAAATGGTAATGCGGGATATGATATATAAATTAGAAGCAAATTTTCTAAGAGATTATGATCCGGAGATGTACCCAATCGATTCCTATGTGTCCATGGATGACCTTTTCCTGACTGACTCTCAGGTGGATAAATTTTTGGGAACTATGGAGGGATGTGTATATCGTCTGAAGCAGTAAATTTTACCGGATCATTTCTCAGGTATTAAATTAAAGATGATTAACATACTTTTTTGCTGCCTCCCATAAATTTCTAACGAATCCTAATAAAAATAAAATAGATTATCCTGCTATTATTTGAGTTTTTACCTATAATAACCGAGCTCAACAAATAGAATAATAATGAATTTTCCTCTAATCATCTTGCTGTTAATCTTTCTGTTTTTGATTATAATAGGTTTCATAATCGCCCGGAGCGGGAAATCTACCGATGAGAATTCAGCGTGGGAAATGGAATCCTGGGAATGTCCCGAGTGCGGATTTAAAGTTCAGGCCGGCAATAATTGTATTTATTGCGGCGCTGAAAAATCGAAAATTGACCCCGGATCAAGTCTATAAATTAAGGCAGACTATAATTATTGATTGTGAATCAGATTCTGCTTCAGTTTATTTGACAGTTTGGGGCTGAAAAAGAATTAAATTCTCGATTAAAATCTAAAAGGAAAATTGTGAAAATTGATTTAAAAGAAACAAATACATACACCCGGGAAATTTCTGTTGAACTCCTATGGGACGATATATCCTCTGATTTTGAAGAGGAAATAAAGGTATTTTCTAAAAAAGTTAAAATGCCCGGATTCCGTCCCGGTAAAATTCCACGTAGAATTCTGCTTCAGAATTATCAGAAATTGATTGAATCCGAATTTGTTGAAAATTCAGTGAATAAATATTATTTTAAAGCTTTGGACGAACGGCATCTTACCCCGATTAATAAAGCTGAAGTGAGTGATGTCCATTTTCATTTCGGTGAACATTTTCGCTTTAAGGCCACATTCGAAATTGAACCTGAAATCAGTCTTCCGAAATTAAAGAAAAATAGTCTTAAGGTCGAAAAAACAGTATATATTTCCGATGAGCTTGACGTGGATCAAGCTGTTGAAGATATGGCCCGGAGTCATGCGGAAATTCATACTGTTGAACAGGGATCTGAAGAGGGCGATTTTATCATTTGTGATCTGCAGGAACTGGACTCGTCAGGAGTTCCTTTAATCGGGAAAAAACTGGAAACCCGCTACATTAAGATTGGAGAAGGACCATTTGGCGGAGAAAACCTTAAAAAACTTACGGGGCTGAAGTCCGGTGATCTTGTGCGCCTAACCGTACCTGTTAATGACCAGGGTAAATTAGGAGAATATGAATTGACTGTGAAAAATATAGAAAGACAAATTTTACCGACCATTGATGATAGCTTCGTAAAACTTGTTGATCCGGAGGCGAAGGATATAAGTGATTTACGGTCCCGTGTAAAAATCAGATTAGAGGCGGCCTTCGACCGGCGTTCCAAAGAAGCTTTTGACAGACAGTTATCAGATGCTTTTATAAATTTAGGAAAATTTGATTTTCCTCAATCCATGGTGGAATCTTATCTTGGTCATATGGTTTCAGAAATTAAATCAAGCGGTAATTACCAGAGCGAAGCGGATGAGACAAAAATTCGTGAGATATATAAACCTGTGGCCGAACGTAATTTAAAATGGTATTTGCTGCGGAAGGCGCTCATAAAAGAGAGAAGTTTCGAAATTTCGAAGGAAGAAATCAACAATGATATTTTGCGTCAAAAGGAAAATTCTCCGGCAGATTCTTCCAAAATAGAAAAGCATTTTAAAAAACCAAGCAACAGGTCATCTTTGGCTGATGATATTATGGAAAAGAAATTGCTGGATTATTTACAGGATTTTGCGAAAATTAAGGAAGTCAAAATAAATACAAAAGACATTCGCAATAAAGCACAAAAAGGGGCAGGTTAATTATGAAGAAAAATGACATAAATCAGCTGGTTCCCATGGTTGTTGAGCAGACGGGGCGTTTTGAAAGAGCCTACGATATATACTCACGCCTTTTAAAGGAACGCATAGTATTCATCAGTACCCCGATTGATGACAGTATTGCTTCGGTTATTATTGCACAGCTTTTATTCCTGGAAGCTGAAGATAGTGAAAAAGATATTTTTCTATATATAAATTCTCCCGGCGGTATAATTACTTCGGGTATGGGAATTTATGATACTATGCAGTACATTAAGCCCGATGTTGCTACAATCTGCATGGGGCAGGCTGCCAGCATGGGCGCGCTGCTTCTGGCCGGAGGAAAAAAAGGCAAACGTTCAGCTCTGCCTAACGCCCGCATTATGATACACCAGCCCATGGGCGGGGTGGAAGGCCAGGCTACTGACATAAAAATTCAGGCGGATGAAATATTACGCATGAAACTGCTGCTTAATAAAATTTTAGCCGGAACGACCGGAAAATCATTGAAAAAAATCGAAAAAGATTCCGATCGCAATTTTTTCATGAGTGCCGTTGAGGCTAAAGAGTATGGAATAATCGATAAAATTCTAATCAATAGGAAATAATGTCTGAAGAAAAGATAAAATATCAGCTTTCAAATGCACCGGAAAAGACGGCTGCAAATATTAAAAAATTCCAACCCTGGCTCTATAGACCTACCCGGATTAAAGCTTATCTGGATCAATATGTAATTGGTCAGGAAAATGCTAAAAGAACCATGGCCGTTGCTGTTTATTCCCATTATAAACGGATAGAGGCTGGAATTAACGACGACGGGGTGGAGCTCGAAAAAAGTAATATATTGATGGTTGGTCCCTCCGGTACGGGTAAAACATTAATTGCCCAGACTTTAGCCAGACTGCTGGAAGTTCCTTTTGCCATTACCGATGCTACTTCTTTAACAGAAGCCGGTTATGTTGGAGAAGATGTTGAAAATATCCTGGTACGCTTGCTGCAGGTAGCAGATTACGATGTTTCTAATGCTCAAAGAGGAATTGTATACATAGACGAAATTGATAAAATTGGACGCAAAAGTCACACTCCCTCCATCACCAGGGACGTTTCAGGGGAAGGAGTACAGCAGGCCCTGTTAAAGATTTTAGAAGGAACACTGGCTCATTTACCGCCCAAGGGTGGACGAAAACATCCGGAACAGACTTTAATCCCCATGGATACGAAAAATATTTTATTTATCTGCGGGGGCTCTTTTGTGGATTTAGAAGAAATCATCGCACAGCGTCTGGGACAGGGTGAGATCGGATTTGAGTCAAAGATGAGAAATTCAAATATTAAATCACTAATCCGGCACATACAGCCGCAGGATCTTGTTCATTACGGTTTTATCCCGGAGTTAGTGGGTCGCCTGCCCGTAGTTACAACGCTCGATAAACTGGATCGGGAAACTCTTTTGGCTGTTCTGATTCAACCCCGGAATTCCCTGGTGAAACAATATCAGAAAATATTTAGAATGGAGGGCATTGAGCTCGAATTCAGGGCAGATGCTCTCGAAGAAATTATTACGCTTGCTTTGCAGAAAGAATCCGGCGCCAGAGCCTTAAGGTCTGTGATTGAACATGCTTTGCTGGATACCCTTTTCCAATTACCGGATTTGGCTGAAAAAGGAATTTATAAAATTACCCTGACCGGAAAATTTTTCCACAGCGGGAAAAGTCCTTTGTTTAAACGTTCCCGTCGCCGTTCAGCCTGAAAATCCGGAGTTTGACTGGAATCAGTTTTATTTCCAGCAGCAGCATTTTTGTCTGATTAAATGAAGTCAGGAGTTAAAAAACAAGTTTGCTCCCGGGAGCTAAATGCTTAAGAAGATATCTGAATGAAATATTATTACTCAGTTATTAATCTGGTCATTTTAACCTGCCTGCTTAAGAGCCAGGAGCCCTACAGGTCGGTCGATCAAATTCAAACAGAATGGCTGGATTATACCGATTTTCAAAAGCAGGAATTGGTTTCCTTCAGCAATTTCCTCATGGATGAGGGTTTTTATGAAAGAGCGCTTTTAGGATATTTTCGATTTCTTTATAAATATCCTGATGACACCTTGAAATACAGTGCCTATTTTCAAATTGCCAAGGCCTATGAATTAATGGGGAAGCTGGATTTATCCTTGAAATATTATCAGCGAATTGTAGATGAAGCGCCTCCCTCAACACTGGCTGCCGAGGCCTCGGACCGCCAGATTATTTATTTATTGTATATAAAGGGCGATATGCCCGCAGTACTCGAGCGCACAACCAATGCAGAGGACCCCTATTATTTCGTATACAGGGGTTATGCACATATGCAGGATCTCAAATGGACAGAAGCCAGAATAGCGTTTAAGGCAGCGGAAGCTTTATTTGATCACAGCCATTATTCTAAACTATTACGCCCCCTTTATAAGGCCATAGCTGCTGCGGAAAATGCTCCCTTAAAAAAAAGGATGCCGGCTTTAATATCGGCTCTGGCCCCGGGTGGAGGACATTTATATTTAAAGCAGTATGAAAATGCTCTGGGATCCGCATTTTCATCCATCCTTTTATATAGTGCCATTTTTAGTTTCCCCGCTATGGAACAGGGAAACTCTCTTAATTTTCAGAAAAACAGGCAGCGCCTGATCCCTGTAGTAAATGAACTGAATACGAACAGGTCCGCCTACTTCTCGGGTTATCAAATTCCCCAGGATTTAAAGTTGAAATCGTCCCGGAAAAAAATCCTGGTGGTTCCCATAACCATTGCCTTAGGGTTATATGCTGGCAGTATCTGGAAAACGGTCCATGATATTGATTCTGCCAACCAAAGACTTGTGGAACGTTTTGTAGGCCGTGTATCCGACCGTTATCCCATAGAGCGCTTTTTAGATTATAAAACTCCTGAATTTTATTTAAAATAAATCATTTATTCCGTTGACTTGCATTAACTGATTATTATAGTTTTGCAGGCTGTCAACGATAGCATTTTTAAGCTTTTTGATAATTTGGTATGCGTGGTCCAGTCAAATGGATTTGAGATGTCGTGTTTTCACGACAAAAATAGACAAAGGAATCAAACATACAATGGAGAGTTTGATCCTGGCTCAGGACGAACGCTGGCGGCGTGCTTAACACATGCAAGTCAAGGAGAAAATTCCGCTTGCGGAATGATTAAACTGGCGAACGGGTGAGTAACGCGTAGGCAACCTGCCCTAGAGATTGGGATAACCCCGGGAAACCGGGACTAATACCGAATAATGCAATAAATCCTTCGGGATATTTTGTTAAAGCGGGCTTCGGCTCGCACTTTAGGATGGGCCTGCGTCCGATTAGTTAGTTGGTGAGGTAATGGCTCACCAAGACGATTATCGGTAGCTGGTCTGAGAGGATGATCAGCCACACTGGGATTGAGATACGGCCCAGACTCCTACGGGAGGCAGCAGTGGGGAATTTTGCGCAATGGGCGAAAGCCTGACGCAGCAACGCCGCGTGA
>JAZFSI010000080.1:0-13580 GCA_036446075.1 Fidelibacterota bacterium | reverse complement strand
CCCTGTCCGTGTTTTTTTACTGAAACCAATAGATCGGCCTGTTTTTTTGCAGCAGCCGAAAGACCCTGCGCTTCGCTGCCCAGAATCAGCACCACCGGTTTTCCCATTGGATGGGTTATTTTATCTGATCCCCGCTGGTCGGCACCAACAAGAAAGTGAGTTTTTTTCAATCGGTCTAGATTAATTTCACCCAGGAATTTCAGGTAAAAATGGGCGCCCATGCCGGCCCGTACAACTTTAGGATTGTAGGCGCTGATACAATCTCCGCCCAGGCCTATCGTATGAATCCCATACCAGGCGGCCGTTCGCAGCAGAGTTCCCATATTGCCGGGATCGCTGATGCCGTCCAAATACATCATAGATTTATTTTCGGCAGGGGAAAAATTGAAAGCGGGAATAGGAGATACGGCCAGCAATCCCGGTGGAGAAACAGAGGGAGAAATGATTTTCATTTCCTTTTCGCTGACTTCTTCCGGGGTTAGGTTTTTGCCCATCTTAGAAAGCAGGGATTGGTTTTCTTTTACAGCCGAAAAAGCTGCTGTATAAAAACTCCGGGAAAGGGGAATACCCAGATCCAAAGCAGCATCCAGTAGACGTTTCCCCTCAATAATGAATAGATTCCACTTCTCACGATATTTATTTTGCGAGAGGGAACGTACCAATTTCAAGTCTTTTTGAGAAATCATTATTTTTCGCTGTTGTAGACCAGTATTCCGCCCACAACAGTATATTTAATTTTTATATTCAGGATATTGTCCGGATTGGTTCCATCAATTGGTTGATCGAGCACTGTAAAGTCAGCATAATATCCAGTGGATATTTTTCCTTTGATATTTTCTTCAAAAGAGGCAAAAGCCGGCCATTCGGTAATCATTTTGAGAGCCTGGTCCAGTCTCATTCGTTCCCGGGGCTGCCAACCTCCCTCCGGCCAGCCGGCTGCGTCCTGACGCGTTAAGGCTGCGTAAACACCCATGAGCGGCGCAGGCAATTCTACCGGTGCGTCAGAGCCGCCGGGTAAAATTGCTCCGGTTTCAATTAGAGATTGCCACGGATAAGCTTCTTTAAGACGAGAATGCCCCAGCCGGTTTTCAACCCAATACATATCGGAGGTGCAGTGCGTGGCTTGAATGCAGGGTAAAACACCCAATTGTGAAAATCGGCTGATATCTTGAGCATGAATTATCTGGGCATGTTCAATCCTGTTTCGGAAGTTGTTTTTACCTTCATTTTCGAATATATCCAAAGCGATTCTGTTTGCTCGATCTCCAATGCAGTGAATTGCAGCCTGAAAACCATGCTTATTAAATAATTTTACCGATGCAGCAATTTTGGCCGAGTCTGTGAGGATTAAACCAAGGTTTTCCGGGTCGTCATTATAGGGTTCAAGCAGGGCCGCTCCCCGGGATCCCAAGGCTCCATCCAGATATAGTTTAACCCCTCGTACCTGAAAGTAGGAATTATCAATTATAGGACCCTTTTCCAAAAAAGATTTATAATCATCGGGGTTATCATTAAGCAGGCAGTTTATGCGTAGAGTGAGTTTACCGGCGTTCTGTAATTCATCCAGAATATCAATTGTTTCTGCGCTTGTTCCGGCATCATGAATTGAGGTAAGTCCATAAGAATTCAGCATAGCCTGGGCTTTTAGAATTCTTCTGCGCTTATCGACCCTGGTAGTTTCAGGTATTAAACTCGTAACCAGATCCAGAGCGTTATCAACTAGAATCCCGGTCGGAACTCCGGATTTATTCCTGTAAATTTTACCGCCCTGGGGATCTTCCGTTCGAGAAGTAATTCCAGCCAATTCTAAAACCCTTGAATTAACCCAGGCCGCATGACCGTCAATTCTCCGCAGTATTACAGGATTACGAGGGGCGGCCGAGTCCAAATCATATTTATCAGGAAATGATTTTCCGGTCCAGTCGTTCTGGTCCCAGCCGCGCCCTATGATCCAGTCGCCCTGCTGTAGTTCAGCTGCAGTTTCTGTGATAATATTCAGAATTTGATCCTTGCTCTCAGTACCTGTTAAATCCAAATTTTCAAGAGCTTGTCCATACCCCAACAGATGCATATGGCCATCAGTAAAACCAGGGTAAAGGTAGCCGGATTTAAGATCAATTATTTGATCTGCCTTTAATTCATTGGATTTTCCAATGGCCTGGATTATTCCGTTTTTTACAAGAATGGCATCAGCGCCGGGATGATTGTAAATGTTAACGTTTGAAAATAGCGTTGATTTCTCAGCGCCGGCAATGACGGTCATAATTAATCCCAATCCCAATAATCTTAAATGCTTTAATAAGTTCAAGTTAACCTGAATCTTTCATCAGCAAAGTTATGCTGAATTTTAGGATGTAAAATAATAAGCAATAATGGATTAAAATACATTTTGCTGACAAATAATTCATTGAATTTTTTACTCTTACCCGTCACCCGTCACGAAAAAATCAAAGATTTTTTCTGTCACACGTCACAGAGAAATTCTTGTAAGAATTTCTCCCGTCATTTTAAATAGAGCATTTTACGAGTACCTTTAAAGCCCTGTCCCCGAACTATATACAGGTACATGCCCGAACTCACGGGATATCCCTGCTGATTCGTTCCATTCCAGGTTACACTATTTAAACCCGTATTTAAGGGATGATAATAAATTTGATTTACCTGCTGTCCTCTAAGGTCATATATATTTAAGACAACCTCACCCAGTTCCGTCAGATTGAAGCTGATCGTGGTGTAACCATTAAAGGGATTGGGGTAATTTTGATTCAAACTGAATTTTGCCGGCATTGATCCACGCCGGTCGTCTGCAACAGCTAGAACTGCATCAAGCTGTCCCAGCGGATATAATGATTTGCCGTCAAATCCGGAATAGTCCGGACCATAACGATAGGCTCTGAAAACACTGTTCTGGGTCGGTCTTGTTCCCTGCTCAATTATACCGTCGGGATTTATGGGGTTTACATATTTCCAGACTAATTTTTTAGCTTGGGTTACTTCAAAAATATTGCCTCCAACTCCTTCGCAGATTAGAGTATTGCCGTTTGGAAGACGTTGAGCTCCGGAAAAGCGGGAGGCATAAAAATCCTCCGGCGTTTCGGCAATATAAAACCAACTCAATGTGTCCGGACCAAAAGACAAGCCGGTTTCGATCTCATAATTTCCCGCCGCATCCACGGGAGATATAAATTCAACTACCGACGAATATACTCCCTCGGGCCGCCCCAGGCCGTTGTTGAATACCATAATATTTCCGGCCCCATCCAGGCCTTCCATAATCCAGCTGGCGTCATGCTGGGCAAACAATCTCTGATTGGTAGAATCGCCGCGCTGATAGGCTTGGGGATTTCCCCAGCGGTAGAGAATATCTCCGCCTTTACCGGAATTACCGCCGCTATGTCCCTGAGCTTCGGCCAGGGTAGTGCTATGGTCAATAATCCAAAGTTCGTTAAATTTTCGGCTGCTGATCATAATCTGATCCAGTCCGGGGTTGTATGCAAGGGAATTTATATGCACCCAGTTCGCATCATCATTCTGGGCATAGTTCAAATTAATGAGTTCAGGGTGCTCGCTGACATTTCCATAATTGATATTCGTGGAGTCAAATTCCTGGACCAAATGATCCCATAATACCCACTCCCATACAATTGTACCGCCGGTATCAGAAGATGCTATTTCTAAAATTTTTAAGGATCGGATTTCATCATTCAGAAGCAATGAATCCCGGCCGGCCACGATGCTTTCTTCTACAGAGCGTGTATCGTTTGTAATCAAGAGTACATTTCCATTGGGCAAGGGTTCAATATCATGATGCTGAGGACCATAGGAGTATTCCCAATCTACACTGCCGTCCCAGTTGTGTACCCGGAAACCGCCGCTGCCGTTATCTGTTGGAATTCTGGTGGATCTGAGTAATTGTCCGTTTTCCAGCAAATATACTGTAGAAGCAGGATTTTGGTCACTGGCCCAGCGATGCACCAGCATACCGTTATTATCAATTAAATATGTGTCATGACCCTGTTTGGGAGTGAACAGAGTATACCCCGGATAGGATTCCGAATCATTCAAAAACAAGCCTACCGTCTGGTTTTGGCTGTGCCCGATTGCTGAAATAATCAAAAAAATGGAAATAAAACGTAATTGTGTTTTGGTAAATGAATTAAACGTGAATTTCATGGTGATTTTTTTAATGAATTTGGTTAGTAAAAAGAGACAGAAGTTAGCAGTGATGCCTTAGAACTTAAAAGTGAAAATAAGAATTGAAATAAGTCAGAGGGAAAGAAAAAATTCTGTGAATTTTTTCAGTGACGAGTGACGAGCGGGAAAAAGAAGATAAAAGATTAATAATTACAAGACTCGAGTTGGCGGTACAAAATGCTGACTTAAGAATTGGGAGCTGGGGAAAGTTGTCAGAAATCAGACAACAGAAGTCAGAAGGATAAATGTAAAGGTCAAGTTGATAGTTTGGAGATAAATTTTTTTTAACCGTTACCCGTCACTTTTCCCACTACTCACCTTTCCACTTCTCATGGGAAAATTTCATCGAATTTTTTACTTTCACACTTCACTTTTTCCGTTACCCGTGACAGGAAAATTCCTATAAGAATTTCACCATGTCACTCTGAAAAATCTTTGATTTTTCCATTGAATGACCCTCTACCGTCCCTGTAATTTACAAGCCTGTTTAAATTCCATAAAATTCAAAAAAAAAGAAGATAAAAAAATATGGCAAAAGGCGTTACTCCCCAAAGTGATAATTATTCAATCTGGTATACGGATGTGGTTGCCAAGGCAGAATTGGCTGATCATGGCCCCGTAAAGGGCACCATGGTCATCCGGCCATATGGTTTTTCGCTCTGGGAAAACATTCAAAAAGCTTTCGATAAAATGCTTAAGGCAACGGGGCATGTTAATGCATATTTTCCATTGCTGATCCCAAAATCATATCTGGCCCGGGAAGCGCAGCATGTGGAAGGATTCGCCAAAGAATGCGCAGTGGTAACCCATACCCGTCTTAAAGATGATGCTGTTCAAGGTGTAGTGGTGGATCCAAGCTCAAAACTGGAAGAAGAGGTTATAATCAGGCCCACATCTGAGACAGTTATCTGGTCGATGTATAAAAAATGGATTCAATCCTACCGGGACTTACCACTGCTGATTAACCAATGGGCCAATATTGTACGCTGGGAGATGCGCACGAGATTGTTTCTGCGTACATCAGAATTTTTATGGCAGGAAGGTCACACGGCCCATGCCGCAGCCGAAGAAGCGGAAGAAGAAACCCTGAAAATATTAGAACTATATCGACGGCTGGCAGAGGATTTTCTGGCTATTCCGGTTTATCTGGGACTGAAATCAGAATCAGAAAAATTTGCCGGAGCGGTTCATACTTACTGCGTTGAAGCCATGATGGGAGATAAACGGGCACTTCAGGCAGGTACATCACATAACCTCGGACAAAATTTCGCCAAAGCTTTTGATGTAAAATACCAAACCAGGGATAATAAGGAAGATTTTGTTTATGCCACCAGCTGGGGTATTAGCACACGCCTGGTGGGAGCCATAATAATGGTACATGGCGATGATAAAGGATTGCGCCTGCCGCCAAAAATTGCACCTTACCAGGTGGTGGTTGTACCGATTTGCCGCAGCGAGCAGGATAAAGCTGCAGTCCGTACATATTTAGGGCCAATTATAGAGGAATTAAAAATTTCGAATATCCGAATATTTGAAGATTGGCGTGATGAAAGCCCCGGATTTAAATTTAACGATTGGGAAATGAAGGGTGTACCCCTGCGTCTGGAGGTAGGTCCCAGGGACGTGGCCAGCGGCAAGGTCGTACTTGTAAGACGGGATACGGGAAAAAAATCATTTCCATTAAAAAGCGAATTATTATCCCAGGTTCCGGATATTTTAGAAAAAATACAGGATAACCTTTTTGATCAGGCCAAGAAATTTCGGAAAGAGAATACTCACCGGGTTAAATCCTTTGAAGACTTCAAAGCCGTATTTGCGGGAGAGGGCGGTTTTGTGCGTTGTGGATGGGACGGAACTGAGGACACGGAATCCAAAATCAAGGAAGAAACCAAAGCAACGATCAGATTAATCCCCCAGGATGAAAATCCCCAGAACCTAAAGTGCATATATTCAGGGAAACCGGCTCAGCACGAGGTTTTATTCGCTAAGGCATATTAGTATAAATTTTCACTGATTTCAATACTGATGATAAGCTCATCTTCAGCCATAGTTCTTAAGAGGTTTCCATATGGGGAAACAAGTATGATAGCCAGGTGTTTTACGTGCGAATTTGGAAAAATGAGTTTTATTATTCATGGCGCCAGACGGAAAAATTCCCCCCTGGCAGCTTTTCTGCAACCCATGAACTATGTAGACCTGGTTTTCTACAATAAACAAACCCGGGAGCTGCAGACAGTTTCAAAAGTGGCTTTTAATATCCCATGGCTGAAAATCAAGGATGATTTAAAAAAAATTACCTATGGTTTTGCCCTGGTAGAATTAACGGATAAATGTCTATTAGACGGGGATACCCATAAAAATCTTTTTAAGGCCCTGGTTCAAGCGTTCTCCACCATAGATTCAAGAAAAGAACAGCTGAACCTTGTCTTTTGGTATTATCAATATCAGCTTTTAACCTTGTTAGGCTTTCGCCCTGATTTTTCCCATAGAGATGTTGATCATTTTCCCTTGCCTGATCCTTTTAGTACGTCAAATTCCAAAATAATTTTTGAAGCCTTTCAAAATGGAGAATCAGGACTGAATAAGGGTTTAAAAATAATTGCTGCTGATAGAAAGATTGTCAGTGAATATTTAAATATCCATTTAAACGCACATTTTGAAGGCATACAGAATTTGAATTCTCTGCAAATGTTCAAAGACATGCCAATTTAACCAGCCTGGGAAGTAACGGGTAACGGGAGAGGGTAAAAAATTCATTGAATCCCCCCACCCCTGATTTCTTTTTTTTTAAGGGAACAATAAAAAAGCAGGGCAATTGTAAACTATGGGGGGAGATGAAAATTGGTAAAAATACTATTTTTATATTAACTTCAGGGCACTTTTACATTTGAGAAAAATTATGCGATATCAGTTTCAATCAGAGCAGGGAAATCATTCGTTTTCTCCGCGTTATTTCACTGATGCGGTAAAAACCCTGGTGATTATTAACCTGGTCTTATTTTTCCTGCGTTATATTGCCTTGAACCAATTTGATTTAGCTCAGGTTTTTGGATTATCTTCCAAATCTGCCTGGCCCATGATATGGCAGCCCCTGACTTATATGTTTATTCATGGCGGTATTTGGCATGTGGTGATCAATATGTTTGTTTTATGGATGTTCGGCTCAGAAATGGAAGCTATCTGGGGTCGTAAATTTTTCCTTAAATATTATTTTGTTACCGGTATTGGCTCAGGGCTTGTATGGCTATTATTCAATTTAGATAATCCCTACTCAGTACTTATCGGAGCCAGCGGGGCTATTTATGGAATTTTATTGGCTTTTGGACTCATGTTTCCCAATCGGGAAATTTTATTATATTTTTTATTCCCTATTAAGGTAAAATATTTTGTGGTTTTGTTAGGAGCGGTGGCCTTCTTTTCCTCTATGGGCGCTCAAACGTCGAATATCAGTCATTTGACACATTTATCAGGCATGGCAATCGGCTATGTATATTTAAAATCACCCTGGAAATGGAAATTTTTAAAACTTTGGATTCGCAACCAGGCCATAAATTTTCAGCATGGGAAGAAAGAAAAAATAAAAAAAGTTAAAATGAAAAAGAACATTGATCAGCTGCTGGATAAAATCAATGAATTTGGTTACGACGGATTAAGCGAGGAGGAGAAGGAAGAATTATTCAGGGCCAGTAAAATATTATCAAAGGGTGAAAATCGAGATTAATCCTTTTTCTTTTCTATTACCTTAAAAACTTTTTCCCCTTTTTTGGCCATCCTGTATTTTTCACGAGCTAATTCTTCAATATATTTATAATCTGTTTCCAGCCTTACTTTTTCTGCCGCGAGACGACTTTTTTCGGCTCTTAATTCATTAATTGTTTTCTGAATCTCAGCCCGCTGAGAGCGGAGGTGGTAAAGCTGATATAATCCGTGGTCCCCAAAGAAAAAGATGATCAGCAAAACCACGGCACCCAAAATCAGCATGACCCGGATAATCCGCTTTTGAAACTCTCCGGAACGGGTACGGCTGCTGTTATATTTCTTCATGGAATATGGAGGCGATTTCACTGGCCGCCTAATATTTCCAGCCCGGGGAAAATTGCCCGGCTGCCAAGTTTTTCTTCAATCCTAAGCAGTTGATTATATTTGCAAATCCGGTCAGTCCTGCTGACTGAGCCGGTTTTAATTTGACCCATGCCCATAGCAACGGCAAAATCAGCAATGATCGTATCTTCCGTTTCTCCGGACCGGTGAGATATGACTACCCCTAAATTATTTTTTTTGGCAAGTTCCACAGCCTGTATTGTTTCCGAAACAGTCCCGATTTGATTTAATTTTATTAAAATAGAATTTATGCAGTTCTCATTTATAGCCCGCCGCAGCCGAGTCGGGTTTGTCACGGTCAAATCATCGCCCACAATCTGGATTTTATGACCTAATTCCCGGTTCATAAACTGCCAGCCGTCCCAGTCGTCTTCTGCCAGACCGTCTTCAATCGATACAATAGGGTAACTCCCGACCAAACCTTTTAAATATTCTACCAGTTCTTCTGCTTTAAATTTCTTGTTTTCTGAATTGAACTTATAAAATCCATTCTCGTATATTTCACTGGCGGCAACATCTAATGCCAGAAAAATATCTTTGCCGGCCGCATAAGAACTTTTCTCAATTGCCGTCAGGATAATTTCCAGAGCTTCCTCGTTAGATCTTAAATTCGGGGCAAACCCGCCTTCGTCTCCTACAGCGGTGTTAAGACCTTTCTGCCTTAGGACCAATTTAAGGTGATGAAATACTTCAGTGCCCATCTGTAATGCTCCGGAAAAAGATTCTGCACCAATGGGGTAAATCATGAATTCTTGAATATCCACGTTATTATCAGCATGGCTGCCCCCATTGAGAATATTCATCATTGGAATCGGCAATATCCGGGGATCATCACCCAAATATTGATAAAGGGGCTGACCCGCAGATGCGGCCGCAGCCCGGGCCAGGGCCATTGATATCCCTAAAATTGCATTGGCACCCAGATTTGATTTATTATCTGTGCCGTCAAGATCTATCATGATCTGATCGATTAGGGCTAAATTTTCTGTTTTTTTATGGATCAAAGCCGGTCCCAGAATTGTGTTGACATTTTTTACAGCGCCCAGGACTCCTTTGCCCATAAAGCGCGCCGGATCTCCATCGCGCAATTCTACCGCTTCATGTTCGCCGGTGGAAGCGCCGGCCGGAACAGCTGCCCTTCCGAAACAATTGTTATCCAGTTTAACGTCGACTTCTATGGTGGGATTGCCCCGGCTGTCGATTATTTCTCGAGCCATTATGTGTTTTATAGCTGCAGTTGACATAGTATCCTAGAAAATTTAGGGAAAAATTAGCAGAAAAGTTTAATGATCTACAACCTGATTTCTGATGTTCTTAAACTTAGAATAAGCGTAATATATTATTTTAAGTAATAATTGTTGTAAAAATCATTTTTCTGCTTAAATTCTCACGATCTAAGAGAATAAAAACCAATCATTTTCAAATCATAATACCAAGCCATATTATCAATAATTTTACAAAAAGTAGAAGATATTAATAAAGGGAAGGCAGATAAAACGCCTGCCCTTTTTTATTACAACCAACCCAAGGAGGAACTACATGGCTGATATAACTACCACTGTAGGTAATGTAGTAAGTGGTCTTGTTAATCTTATAAAGGCCTTAATTGTGCTCTTTATATTTGTCAATATTGTATGGGGGGGTACCGGAATCGACCCTGTCGCTGGCCTTATGGATCTAGTAGATTCATTTTTGGATGGCGGCTTTGCCGGTCTTCTGGCCCTATTGCTGCTAGTCTCATTCCTAGATTAACAGAACGAACAAATATCGGGGTTCCCAGCATGGAACCCCGATCATGATCTTAATTTAGGAGGAAATTATGCAAAAAGCCTTAACAACCGTAACCAAGTGGATAGGAGATCTCACAGACTTCCTGAAAATGCTGATTGTTCTCGGCGTTCTTGTAGGAGTACTGTTCAATGACTATTTTGGAGTTATTGGAGGGATTGGTGATCTCATGGGCAAATTCGGCGATGGCGGATTTGCGGGCCTTCTGGCCCTGATTCTCTTGGTCATGTGGTACAAAAAATAAGGTAAAGAGACCAAAAACAAAAGCGCCCCTGCAGGGGCGCTTTTGCTAACTTTTATTAGGGGGCTAATATATATATTTAACATTTATGCGCAGGTTTAGTATTTTCATCATGCCCATCATCTGTTTCGGCGCTTTTGAGGGGACATCCATAGCACCGGCAAACATTGCCCAGGGATTGCTTATGGTTAATTTTAAAAACAGTTATGGGAGCTCTATTCCGGATCCCGCCAGTCTGGCATTCAATAAAAAACCAGGACTATCGTTTTTAACTGGAAAAATATTTAATCTTAAACAGCTTCAGCGCCGAACAGTAAAGTCGGCGCTACCCTTAAAAAATGGAACTTTGGGTCTGGATCTATCTGTTTTCGGAAATGGAAAATATTCTGAATCCCAAATTTCACTTGGATGGGGAGGTTATATACAGCGCCGGATTAGTCTGGGTCTGGTTATTCATTCTTATTCGTTGTCCGTTCAAAAATACGGTAATGCATCAACTCTGGGAATATCACTGGCGGCCCATTTCCAATTATCGCCCGAATTGGATTGGGGTCTCCTGCTTAAAAATATAAACCAGCCAAAAATTGGGAAGGCAGGAGAAGTTTTACCGCAATTAATTATTACGGCGATTCATTTTTCTCCCATCCCGGCGCTCGCCGCACAAATTGAGTGGGAACAGGATACCATGTACAGGGGCCGCTTTAAATTTGGTTTCGAAGTAAAACCGAAATCTTGGTTATTTATAAGGGGAGGATATGTCTCCGGTCAATTAACAGCGGGAATTGGCTGGCGCTTAAATTATGTTTTATTTGATTATGCATTCGTCACGCATCCGCATTTGGGTAATACTCAGTGGATTGGCCTTGGCTTTCCATTGGGTTGGAATTAATCAGCTTTTTGCCCAATCCGTATCCGAATTTTCAATCCTGTTCAGGCAGGATTCGGAAGAACCTATTTCCGAACAGGATATTTTTCTTTTAGAAGAAAGTTTATCCGGTCGAAATGGAATTAATCGAAAAACACTGCTGGGCTTAGCGGAGCTTTCCATCCTTTCTGACCAGGAAGTACTTCAATTAACAATTTTCAGCCGAAAAAGATCTCCTAAAAGCATATTAAAAGATCCAGCGCTTTCAGCGCGCTTAAAATATATTCTATTCTTTATAAATCAGAATAGTTCTCTACCGCAGGAATCAATTGAAATTCGTCAATTGAGCGGGGGCGCTGGAGATTTGCGATATCTCTGGCGTACCAAAATAAATTTTCTAAACAAGAGAATGGGATTTCTAATTGAAAGAGATCCGGGTGAATTAAAAATTACGGATCACTACGTTGTGTTTTTAACCGGCAGGCAGGGAAATATTAATTGGATCTTAGGGGACCATCAGTTATCCGCCGGCCTGGGATTGCTGGCCGGCAGCTCCCAAACGCCCATAAAAGGTTTTACTTCCGGGTTATCCAGTTCCCGCATGGGGCGTGGATTCCGGTCTTATCAATCGACAAATGAATTCTGGGGTTTAAGAGGGCTGGCTCTATCCGGACCGGGCTTAAGAGGAAATTGGAAACTATCTCTGGCCAGAAATAAATTCCCCGGAAAACTGAACACTGAAGAAAATTATCCTATAATATCGGCCGCATTGAAGCAAAAAAACCTCATAGAATCAACCTTTGCAGGAGGCTGGGAATATGAACACGACTTGGTTCAGACGGGTTTTTTAGCAATTTCCCAAAAATGGTCTGATCAGACCCCTGAATCTATAAATTATGTTTATACTTCGGTATATGCGATGCTGCGCAGAAAACATTTAAAGGGTTTTGGAGAATTGGCTTTTGGGCGGGGAAAGGGCAGAGCCTGGGTTTTGGGCGGTGTATATCAAGTAAAAAATTTTCGTTATTTAATACATTTTCGTCAATACGATAGAAATTATACAGGCTTTCGATCAAGTCCCATGGCAGAATGGAATACTTCCGACCTGAATGAAATTGGGATTCTGCAGTCTCTGTTTCTGCGTAGCGGTCGGGTCCGCTTAACTGTATTTGGAGATATTTTCCGCCAGCCTGAAAGCAGGGGCGGACGGCAGGGTTTTGAGAGCGGTATTAGATTTGAATATCCGCTCTTCCAAAATCATTTATTGATGCAATGGAAATCCACGGCAAAATCAACCCCGGCGGCAGTTAGTTGGGTAGATAATATTAGCTCCCAGGAAAAATATTCTTCAAAAATAAAATACTCATTGGGTCGTGATAAATTAAAGTGGAAATTTCAGATTAATAGAACTACTCAAACTTCAAAAAACTCCGAAATCGAAGGTTGGGGATTGAGCATCAGCGCCGCCTTGACAGAAAAAAAATACAGGCTAATCTTTAATTGGATTTTTGTTACTGTAGATTCGTATCCTGTGCGGCTTTATTTTTGGGACGTAAATCTTCCCGGAGAAATGCGGAACAGGGCCTTTTACAGGCCGGGACACAGTCCGGCTGTAATGTTCCGCACCGGCCGGTTTTGGGGCTCTGAGCTGGGTTTCAGATTCCGAGCCATATGGGATAGTTTTAGTTTTGATTCTGAACCGCAGATTGACGGTGCTTTTTATCTGGAAGCAAAAATTTAAACAAGTGACAGGTGACGAGAAAAAATCCCTGATTTTTTCTGTAACGGGTAATGGTAAAAATTCATTGAATTTTTACGTAATGGGGAAAATTCAGGGAATTTCCCCGTGAGAGGTGAGGAGGAAAAATTTAGGAAATTTTTCCGTGAAGGAATAAAAGAAACTTGATGAAAAAGCCTGCACGATCGCAATCGGGATCGACTTAAAAGCCTAAGGCAGGCAAAGCCAGCCGAAGGAGATTGAGTTAAGAACGAAAATCTGTGTTCATTCCTTAAGTCAGCTGCACTTCGTGCCGCTAACTCAAGTCGCGGGTTTATTAAAAAGTGATGGGTAACGGGTAAAAATATTTCTACAAACTATCCCCTTGGCATTTACATTTCCTCCTCTGACTACTGAAATCTGACTTCTGCCTGCCCCGCTGGGAGCGAAGCGACCGAGGCGGGGACTTCTTTTACCCCGAGGCTAACTCGTCACATTTCCCGTTCCCCTGTTGTTTTTTAGGATTATTGCAAACGGACCTGAGGGTGGATAATTTAAGGCCATGAAAATCAGTCTTAGATTTATTTTTCTCCTGGTTTTAACCATGACCTTTTTACAGGGATCGTCTGTGCGTGTTATTAACCGCGTTGATAATCAGGAAGACGAGATTAGGA
>JAZFSI010000079.1:0-5409 GCA_036446075.1 Fidelibacterota bacterium | reverse complement strand
GGAAATTGGCTGGGAACCAATAATTATTCATGTTATGGAATCATTGCTAAACAGCAAAATAAGGGCGGAGATTTTTTCTTTAAAGAAATCCGCGAAAAATGCGGCATGAAGCTGATTTACAAAAATTCCGTAAAGACCCCCATGAATAACATATTGAAAAATAAAAATATATTAATCCTGGCCAGCGATCAGGACGCCAGAAGCCAGGGCATATTTGTTGATTTCTTTGGAAAACCTTCTTCAACAGCAAAAGGTGCCGCTATTTTTCACCTGCGCAATAAAGCTCCAATGATTTTCTGCACTTCCTATATAAACCGTAATTCTGAACCCGTTTTAGAATTTGAAAAAGTGAATGTAACCGGCGAGAAAAATATTAAATCTATTACCCAGACCTATACGTCTTTGCTGGAAAGAAAAGTCCGCGCTTACCCTTATCATTATTTCTGGTTTCACCGCAAGTGGAAAACTTCCCCGGAGAATATAAATTGACAACTTCTGAAACCCTGAGAGTTAAACTCGAAGCAGAAAATGTTTATCATCTGGCTGGAAATGTTCTGCTTTACGGCGGAATCATTGTTTATCCCACTGATACTCTTTACGGTTTTGGCGTAGATGCCCGCAACGAGACCAGCATAAATAAATTATATAAATTAAAGGGCAGTTCAAGCCCTTTCAGCGTAATTGCGCCTGATCTGAATACAGTTATGTCCTGGACAAATCTGGATAGAAGTGACTGGCTTCTGGTTAAACAGTATTTACGGGGATATACTACAATCGTATTGCCCATCAAAGAAGGTGTCGTTCACCCCAAAATTATGGGTCCGGACGGAACTCTGGGGATTCGCATACCTGCTCACCCCTTCGGTCCTAAGCTTACCCACAAATTGGGTTTTCCCATAACTACTACCAGTGTGAACCGCAGGGGGAAGCAGGCTCTGAATAATCCTGAAAAAATTATGTCTGAATTCGGCGCAGAAATAGATCTGCTGGTGGATGGTGGAAACCTGCCGGAATCTTCAGGTTCAACAGTTTATAAGCTTGAAAAATCTAAACTGCTAAAAATTCGTCCTTGAGATTAATTCTTTTAAGTTTATTTTTCGGGGTACTCTCTCTAAATGCCCAGGATTATCCGTTTAAGGTTGGTGAAAAACTGGATTATACTGCAGAATTTAACAATGTTCCCATTGGCTATGCTTCATTAAGCGTTGACAGCATGCAAATTATTAATAATCAAAAAACCTATCGGATCGAGTTTCTAGCCAGAACCGGTAATTTTGGAGACATGTTTTATAAAATTCGCGATCATATAAACGTCTGGCTGGATAAAAAGGACCTATTCACCCATAAAATAAAAAAAAATATACGGGAAGGCAGCTACCGCAAAAAAATTGAAACTATTTTTGATTACGAGAAAATGATAGCAATTAACGGTAAGGATACGACTGTTATACTACAAAATATAGTAGATCCCTACTCCCTGTTTTACCTTTTAAGAACAGTTTCACTGGATGAAGATTCACCCATGATTTTTTCGACTTATGAAAATAAAAAAGTGAAAGAAATTAAATTTAAAGTAGGGACCAAAGCTGTAATCAACTCTCCTCTGGGCAGTTTTACGTGTATTCCGGTTAAACCTTTTAATGTCGATAGATCATTATTTAAAAATCAGGGCAGTATGAAAATCTGGTTTTCGGAGGATAAACGCCGCCTCCCCGTAAAAATTCAAATCAAGCTGAAATTCGGTTCCCTGACTTTATTGTTAAAAAAAATCAGCTATGAATAGGAAGAAGTCCGACGGGAAAGTTACGAGTTACGTGTGACGAGTTACGAGAAAAGAAATCAGTTGGCAGAGGGTTGGAAAAAATCAAAGATTTTTTTCAATTTGCTCATAAATTTTATTAAATCTTTTCCTTAAGGCGATTTTTTCCTTATGGGATAACCAGGAACAGTCGATTCCATTTAAAACAATTTTAAAAATCTCATTTCTGGAAAAACCCTGAATCGTGTACATTGATTCGTATTCTTCAGCCAGGGAATTGCCAAACATTTTAGGATCGTCCGTATTAACTGTCACTAAAATACCTCTATCAAAAAAATAGCGCAGGGGGTGATCCTTTAATTTCTTTATCACCCCTGTGCGAAGATTTGAGATAGGACAGATTTCCAGAGGAATAGACTTTTCAGCCAGGTAGGTAATTAATTCATTGTCCTCCACGGCTCGGATTCCATGACCTATTCGATCTGCTTTAAGACGGTTAACTGCCTCCCATATACTCTTTGGTCCCGCTGCTTCTCCGGCATGGACGCTTGTAAAAAAACCTGAATTACGAGCCTGCTCAAATACTTCCGCAAATTTTTCCGGCGGATATTTTTGTTCTGCGCCGCCCAGACCTACTCCAATAACTCCGAGTTCCTTAAGTTCCCTGATTTCAAACAAAGTATCCACAGCAGACTCGGGGCCAAAGTCACGCACAAAATCAACAATGATTTTCAGCTCTATGCCCTTAACTTGTGAAAAACCGTTCCGTACAGCTTCTATTAATTTTTGTGTCTTAAGCCCAAATTGGGCAAAATCCTTCGGCGAAATAAATATTTCTGCATAGAAAATATTTTGACTTAAAAGATCCTCAGCTGCCTGCCGGGCAATAAAAGTAAAATCTTCATATTCTCTAAGAAATTTATTTTTCCAGCCCCAAATTTCCAAGAAATGGGGGAAATCACGGTATTGAAATTTTTCAGTCATTGATTTGTAATCAGGAACGAAAGCATCTCCTCCGTATTTTTTAATTAATTCCCACAAAGCTTCGTGCGGTATGGCCCCTTCTAAATGCAGGTGGAGCTCAACCTTCGGCAGCTGATCATACCAGGTCAAATTTTTCACCTTATATTTCTCATATGTTAATCACGAATTTTTTAATCGGACTGGGTTAACTTATCCTTAAGACGCCTAGCTGTGCTTGCGTATTCCCGGGCAGTACGGACAGAAATAGGAAAATCTATAATTTTTTTAGCCTGATTCCCAAGTTTGTTGAATTCTTTTATAACTTGTATGCGGGTCTCGTTTTTTAGAGATCCCTGCGTTTGTTCAGTCTTTAATAAAAATTGATCCAAATCTCTAGGATTGCCATTTTTCTCAACAGCTTTCACGGATTGCCAGGATTCATAAATAGCCGCCCGGGGTGAAAGTTCCATAAGCTCTTTTAATCCTGTTTCATGGGCTGGAATCAATTCCTCGCCGGGCGTCAGTTTCCTGGCAGTCTGTTCGGCCAGAAAATGAACATTATTTTCAAATTCCAGCTCCAGTTTTTTGTATTTTATGCGCCTGAGATATGGAATTAAAATGGTTAATGGACGCCGTAGAATAACAGCTATAATTACGGCAGCCAGGGGCCAGGCCAGTGTTTTGGCCAGGTTATTGATAAAATTCATATTTTCCATGTTAATTTCCCCGTATTATAAAAATAAAATTCAATTTATTTAAGTTTTATAAGTCAAACTTCCATTCAGCTGAAAATTATTGAATTATTCCATTTATTAAAATATAAAACAATGCTGCTGTAAAAAAACGGCTTGGTTATCTGATGAGTTTGGCTGCGCGAATACCTGCTTGACTTCAATTGCTGAATAGACGCCCAATATCATTCACAATTACGGTAACCATTAAAATTAATAATAACGCCATTCCTACTTGCTGAATAGCCATCCGCATTTTAACTGTAAGCGGCCTCCGGATAATTCCTTCGATAAGCGTAATAAAAATATGTCCGCCGTCCAATCCCGGAATGGGCAACACATTAATAAATGCCAGGTTGCAGCTGATAAGAGCCATGAATAATAGTAAGGGAATCCACCCGGCGCGGGCAGTTTCACCGGCCAATTGAGCAATCATAATGGGACCTCCCAGATCACGAATAGAAGCTTGACCCGATGAAATCATTCTGATGGAAACGATCAATAATCCAAAACCGTTTTTAGTCGACCTCAATCCTGCGGATATCCCTTCCCCTACGGTGATCGGTTCGTAATGAAATTGAGGATAAATGCCGATTAAACCCATTAAATCACCCGTCTGCTGATTAAAACTGGATTTTGTAAGCACGTTAATTTCTGCTTCTCTTCCTTCCTGTTCATAAACAAGCTTAATTTCCTGATCAGGAAGAGCATGAATTATTTCTGTCAATTCTGCCCAGGTATTAACGGCTTTCCCATTGATCTCAATAATTCTATCCCCTGGTTTAAGTCCCGCAGTTTTGGCGGGCATATCAGGGACCAATTCAGAAATCACAGGTTCTGTGGAAATAACTGGTTTTCCGGTGTAAAGCGCTACCCCTGTGAAGATAAACAGGGCCAGGAGCGTATTCATGATAACTCCGGCACTCATAAACCAGATTTGAGCCCATTTTGGTTTACTGTTTAGTTCGTCCGGTTCATTTTTAATATCAGCATCCAGACTTTCGTCGATCATGCCGGCTACTCTCACGTATCCGCCCAAGGGCACAATTGCCAGACAATATTCAGTAAATGTTCCCTTTTTGCCCGGTCGAGAAATAATTTTTGTTTTTATAGGACCCCAGGCCAATTTACCTTCCTCATTTCTGCGATAAAAGAAAAGACGGAATTCCCAGCCATCGGCAATAGAGGTAAGCGTAATTAAGCGGGGGGGGAAACCAATTGAAAAACGATGCACTTTTACGCCAATGGAACGAGCGGCTAAATAATGCCCTAATTCATGGACTGTAATCAATACGCCCAAGACTGTTATAGTGGCCCAAAGGGTGGTCATAATTTTAAACCTTCCTAATTTTTCTGATCATTTGTTTAATTTAATTATTTTTTAATTATTTTTTGATTTAAAAGAAGATACAAATTCAGCAGTCCAAATTTCAAGCTCCTTTAATTCTCCCAAACCGGGATTTTCTATCCAATCATGCCCATCACAGGCCTGCTCTACAATTATGGGAATATCCGTAAATCTAATTTCTTTTCTTAAAAACCGGTAGACTGCCTGTTCATTGGCCACATTTAATACGGCGGCAGTTGAACCTCCGCTTTTCAAAGCTGCGGCCGCCAGTGCAATTGAAGGAAATCGTACCGGATCAGGAGCTTCGAAATTAAGGGTACCCGTTTCTATTAAATCCAGAGTTCCCCACTCCGCTGCTATATGGCGAGGATAAGTAAGCGCGTATTGAATAGGTATCTTCATGTCCGGCAAACCCATTTGGCCCTTCACCGAACCATCTTTGAATTCAACCATGGAATGAATTATAGACTGGGGATGTATAACCATATCTATCTCTTCCGGTTTTAGATCAAAAAGCCAGCGAGCTTCAATTACTTCCAGACCTTTATTCATCATGGTTGCTGAATCAACCGTAATTTTAGATCCCATATCCCAATTGGGATGGTTTA
>JAZFSI010000078.1:0-15267 GCA_036446075.1 Fidelibacterota bacterium | reverse complement strand
TGACACTGCCAATTTTTTCCCTTTCTGCTGGAATCGCTCAAACCAGACAGGGCTGGAATTCGAAAAACAAACCCGAAAAATATTTCCGCCTGGTGCTTATCAATCCATTTTAGTGTCGTGTTAAGTTCATATCTCAACCAAGTTATTTTATTTTAGCACATAACAGGCTTGACGCAAATACCAGTCCTGAATATTTATTAAATTAATTGAAAAAAAATTATTTGCTGCTTTATCTATACCAGCGCTTAGATGTAATCTCAGTAGCTGATTTTTTGTGTTTCAAGATTTTATCCACCTACCAAAGGCAAGCCAGCAGTCTTTAAATTGAGCCGCAAACAAGCTAAAATATCTGCCGTTGTCGGCGCCCAGTGGGGTGACGAAGGCAAAGGAAAAATTACTGATTTCTTTGCGGGCAATTCCGAGTACGTAGTCCGATTCCACGGGGGCAACAATGCGGGGCATACAATTGTTGTGGACGGCATAACTTTTAAACTTCACTTAATTCCCTCCGGAGTATTTTACAATTCCACTATGAGCATCATCGGCAATGGCGTGGTTGTTGACCCGGCTGTATTACTGAATGAAATTCATTATTTACAGGAAAAGGGTATAAATCCAAAACTAATGGTTAGCGACAGGGCCCATGTAATTATGCCTTATCATATTGTTCTCGACGGCGTTCTTTCGGGTTACCAGAGCGACCTCGCCGCCGGCAGTACCGGGCGCGGCATCGCTCCGGTTTACGCCGACAAGATGTTCCGTAACGGAATCCGCATGATCGACCTTCTGGAGCCTGATGTATTTGCCGAAAAACTGGATAAAGGTTATACTTTTTCCAAAAATTTAATCGAAAAAGCCCTGGGCTCTGAATTGAAAATTACCCGGGACGAAATTTTTAAAACCTATCTGGATTACGGCCAGGCCCTGGGTTCCTATATTGCGGATATTTCCGTGGTGCTCTACCAGGCCTGCAGACAAAATAAATCTATTTTATTCGAGGGTGCCCAGGGCATAAGCCTGGATGTTGATCACGGAATCTACCCCTATACCACCAGCAGCAATACTGCTGCCGGCCACATATCAGCAGGCACGGGGGTAAGCTTTAGAGAAATTGATCGAATTATTGGTGTAACCAAGGCCTATGTAAGCCGTGTAGGAGAAAGTCCTCTGCCAACTGAAATTCACGGTGAAGAAGCTTTGTCCCTGCGTAAAAAGGGATCAGAATACGGTACAACCACGGGCCGGCCGCGGCGTCTGGGCTGGCTGGATTTAGTCCAGGTCCGTCAGGCTGTGCGCGTAAATGGATTGACCGAAATTGCTCTCACAAAATTGGACATACTTACAGGAATCAAAAAACTCCCGGTTTGTGTTGCCTATGATTTTAAGGGTAGAAAACTTCGAGAAATGCCTGCAAGTTTAACACAATACCGCCAGGCAAAACCTGTTTACAAAGTTCTTAAAGGATGGGAAGAAATCCCGGAAAATATTCTAAATCGGGGCTATGAGGCCCTGCCGGAGACCTTAAAACAATATATATCATTTATTGAACAAGAAGTTGATTGTGTTGTAAAAATTATCTCCATCGGGGCTCAACGCCACGAAACAATTATCCGGAATTGATCAAAAGATTTTTGAAGAATAATTATTTCTTTCAATTCAATTTTTATCCGTCATCGCAGCTTAACGAAAGTTTCAGCCCATGGCATTCACTGCTGAAATAATAGATTTCACCGGTTTAACCGATGTTCAAGTTCAAAAACAACTGGCCGAACTGAATATTCCTCTTTCGGTTCCGGAGGCACGTAAAATTCAAGTTGAAATGCTGGGACGCCCCCCCTCCGTAGCAGAATTGGTGCTATTTTCCATTGAAGGATCCGAACATTGCAGCTATAAGAGCAGCCGTATGCACCTTAAACAATTTATTACGGAAGGCCCCCAGGTGATTCTGGGAGCCAAGGAGGATGCGGGCATAGTAGCTGTGGCAACCGATAAAAAGGGCCGGCGCTGGTGTGTTGTTATGAGCCATGAATCTCATAATCACCCCTCCCAAATTGTTCCTTATGAAGGAGCTGCCACCGGTATTGGAGGAAATGTGCGGGATGTCTGCTGTATGGGGGCGGAAGTAATAGCTCTTTCCGATTCCTTGCGTTTTGGAGAAATAAGCGCACATAAAACCAAGTGGATCCACGAAGAAGTTGTAAAGGGAATCGGGGGTTACGGTAATCCTTTGGGAATTCCCAGCATCGGCGGTGATCTTTATTATGATTCTGGTTATAACGACAATTGTCTGGTAACAATTGTTACTCTGGGCATCTTGCGGGAAGACCGGATTTTTCATTCCTACGCACCCGCAAATGCCGATGGATACGATCTAATATTAATCGGCAAACCTACTGACAATAGCGGCTTCGGCGGAGCAAGTTTTGCTTCCCTGGAATTGGAAGAAGAAAAAAAGGAACAGAACAAGGGCGCTGTGCAGGAGCCAAATGCATTTTTGGAGCGGCATATTTTAAAGTCAACCAATGCCCTGTTTAAAATATTGATCGAAAAAGAACTTGTTGGAAAGGTTGGGTTCAAAGATCTCGGAGCCGGAGGGGTCGCCTGTGCCAGTGTAGAATTGGCGGATGCGGCCGGCTACGGAGCAGAAATCTGGCTGGACCGGGTTCATCGCAGCCAGAATGGTTTACACTCTTCCGTATACCTTTGCTCAGAAACACAGGAACGCTTCATGTGGGTAGCCGAACCGGATCTGACACCTTTAATCCTGGATCACTACAATAATGTTTTTGATCTTCCGGCCGTTTCTTCAGGGGCCAGAGCCAGTGTGATTGGTAAAATCCGGAAACATGGTTTATATATCGTTCATAGCGGGCAGGAGGAAATCGTAAATGCCCCGGCGCAGCAGATAACACAGGGATTTCTTTACGATCGTCCGGTTAAAAATCCCCGCAGAAAATTTAAAGAACCGCAACTGCCGGTTATCAAGGATTTTAATTCCATCCTGCTGAAACTTCTGGCCCATGAAAATATAAGTTCCCGGGAAGTTGTGTTTGAAACCTACGATAAACAGGTCCAGGGTCGAGTAATTGTAGAAACCGGCCGGGCCGATGCCGGCGTATTGGCGCCTTTTAATTCCACTGATTATCCCGAGGAAATTCGATCCCTGGGAATTGCTTTGAGCACCGACCACAATCCCCGCTATGCTAAAATTGATCCCTATTGGGCGGCGGTAAATGCAGTTGTAGAATCAGTTCGCAACGTTACGGCCGTAGGGGCCTCGCCCCTGGCTCTATCGGACTGTCTCTGTTTCGGAAACCCTGAAAAACCGGAGCAAATGTGGGAATTTACCGAAGCAGTAAGGGGTGTTGCCGAAACCTGTAAAACCTTAAAATTAAAAGATCATCCTGATTCCTCCCTGCCAATTATTGCAGGAAATGTAAGTTTTTATAACGAATCCGGCAGCGGTGCCATTCCTGCCAGTCCTATCATCAGCTGTCTGGGCAAAATGGAGGATGTTTCAAAAGCTTTAGACCTGAGCTTTAAGGCAAATGATTCTATTTTATTTCTGGTGGGGGAAAGAAAGGATGAATGCGGAGGCAGTGTTTTCTACAGCCTGTTTAATGAGCTGGGGGCGAATCTACCCCGCCCTGATCTGGGAGAAGTTCAGGCCCAGAGTCAGGCCATTACAACTGCCGCGGAACAGGGCCTTATACTTTCTGCTCATGATATAAGCGAGGGGGGTGCGGCTGTCTCTTTGGCTGAGATGACCTTTGAACATTCCCTGGGATGTGAAGTAACAATACCCGGCGAACTAATGAACGAAAAAAAGTTATTCGGGGAGACCGGCGGTTTTGTATTGGAAGTGACTGAAGATAATTCTGGTGCACTAAAAATACTGTTCCGAAAAACTGGTGTAAGTTTCTCAGAAATAGGAAAGACCACTTTGCATCAGTCAATATTTATCAACGATATAGTAAATTTACCTATCCGAAAAGCGCGGGAAGCCTGGGAAAATGGATTACGGGAAAAATTAATATAATAGCCAACAGCAACAATTAAATAACTTAAAAACCGTAATGGGCAAAATCGATTATAAATCAGCCGGTGTTAACATTAAAGCCGGCGCTGAAGCGCTTGATAAAATCAAGGCTCAGGTAAAATCTACCCATACAACTGCCGTGCTCAGCGGCCTGGGCGGTTTTGGTTCTCTGTATGATCTCAAATCAGTAATTTCGGAATATAAGCATCCGGTTCTGGTACAAAGCATAGATGGGGTCGGCACTAAAACTATCATTGCCGGGATGCTGGGTAAATTTAATACAATCGGCATTGATCTTTTGAGTGCCTGTGCTAATGACATTCTGGTCATGGGCGCCAGGCCGCTTACATTTCTGGATTATATTGCGAACGATAAATTAAATCCGGAAACAATTGTAGAAATAGTCGGCGGCATGGTCAGAGCCTGCCGCGAAACGGGAGTCAGCCTGGTGGGCGGTGAAACAGCAGAAATGCCCGACACGTACCTGACCGGAGAACACGACCTGGTGGGCATAATCACCGGGATTGTGGAAAAAGAAAAAATTATTACGGGAAAATCTATTTTACCCGGCGATATGATCCTGGGTCTGCCGTCCAGCGGTTTACATACAAATGGATTTTCTCTGGCCCGTAACCTATTTTTTAAAATAGGGAAATACAGCGCTGCTGACACAGTGAACGGCCTAAATAAAAATATTGGTGATACTCTTTTGGAGCCTCATATCAATTACACAAATCATATATCCTCCATCCTGTCTAATGGAATCGAAATCAAAGGAATGGCACATATAACCGGGGGTGGATTAATAGAAAATATCCCCCGCATACTGCCCTCTGATTGCGCAGTGAGAATAAATTTGGGAACCTGGCCCAGCCTGCCCGTGTTTTCTATTATGCAGTCTCTGGGAGAAGTTGAAGAACAGGAAATGTATCGTACTTTCAATATGGGAATCGGGATGGTTCTGATTGTAAATCCGGACTGCCGGGCAGTGATCGAAGAATCTTTAAAGGACCTGTGTGCGGTTTATAAAATTGGCTCAGTCGTGCCGGGAAACAGAACTGTGAAACTTAATTAATGCCTTCCATAAGCATATTATATCCTGTTTTCTGTATGGTTTTACTGACCTTGCTTGTAAGTCTCAAATTAATGACCGTAAATGTAAGGGCTTCTAAAAACAGACAGGTGCCTGTTAATTATTTTGCTCTTTACAAAGGCCAGGCCCCGGACAATCTAATTCAGGCTCGGGATCATTATAAAAATCTTTTCGAGCTGCCGGTTCTGTTTTATGTATTATGCCTCATAATTTACGCGGGCGCTGACGTCCAATTTCCGGATCTTGTTCTGGCCTGGGCATTTGTGCTCTCACGCGCTATTCACAGTTTCATCCGAGCCTCGTCCAATCGGGTTTCCCGGCGTTTTATGGTCTTTTTCACGGGATATCTGATTCTCCTGATACACTGGTCATTTTTTTCTTTAAGGATAATTTTTTAAGTCCATGTCTGGAATCAAAATTGCTGTAATTCAGTTTCCGGGATCAAACACGGAACGAGAGACAGGATTGGCGCTGGAAAGGTCCGGGCTGGAAGCAGTGGATTTTCTGTGGAATCAAAATGTAAAGAATCTTAAAAATTGTGCCGGTTATATTATTACGGGCGGATTTTCTTATGAAGATCGGTCGCGAGCCGGAGTGCTTGCATCTTTAGATCCTCTAATGGATTTTATCAAGCAGGAAGCGGCTCTGGGCAAGCCCATTCTGGGCATTTGCAACGGCGCCCAGATCCTGGTGGAAGCGGGTTTAGTCCCGGGGCTTGAAAACTATCGCATAGGCGTCGCACTGACAGACAACAAACGTATTATAAATGGACATGTGATTGGTACCGGTTATTTTAATGCCTGGGCCAGCCTCGTATCAGGGGTAACACCGCAACGCACTGCCTTTACCCGCCATCTTAAGATAGGCGACCGGCTGTACATGCCGTTTGCTCATGCAGAGGGTCGTTTTATTGTACCGAAGAACCTCTTAAAACAATTGATTAATAATGAACAGACTGTTTTTCGATACGGAGATGAAACGGGGAACATTCGATCTGAATTTCCGATTAATCCAAACGGTTCAGATTATAATCTGGCGGCCATTTCGAATCCCGGAGGCAATATCATGGCCATGATGCCCCACCCGGAACGCTGCTCCGGGGGAGATCCCATATTTACTTCTATGGGGGAATATATCCGCATGGGTTCCCGGGCTTTAAAACAAAGTTTGAACTACAAGCGGCAGCATTTTCTTACTCCTGATTATAAGCAGCCTGAAAATACAATTGAATGGATTGTAGGGCTTATTATAACTGACAATGAGGCAATTTCGGTAGAAACCGCTCTGGCCCGGCTCGGAATTAAGGTTAAAATTAAACGATACGGTCATTGGGAATTCTCTACTTCCGCAAGTGACGCAAAGGAACTGGAATCTGAAATAGAAAAAAGCGGAGAATTATTTAATTCGAATAAAGAATATCTCACCAGCCTGAAATCCGAGAAAAATACAACCGCTTATCTTGTTCGTCCAAAAAACGATATGACCGGACAGCAAAAAAAAGAAACTCTGACGGGTCGCTTTAATATAAAAAAATTGAGTGAATTAAAAAAAGGTGTGGTGTGGAAGATAACCGTGATAAGTGGTAATTTTGATGAAAAAATATCTGAACTTTTGAACACGCATATATTATTTAATCCCATATCTCATGACTGCTTCAAAATTTTCTAACCAATATAACAGCCGCATTAAGGCCGGTCTGAACAACTGCCTGCTTGAATCCCATCTTCCCGGGTATAAAAAAACAGCAGGCAAAGTACGGGATCAATATGATCTGGGAGATAAATTACTGCTCATTACTACAGATAGACAAAGTGCCTTTGACCGGGTATTGGCAGCAATTCCGTTCAAAGGACAGGTCTTAAACCTCGTCAGCGAATGGTGGTTTAATAAAACAAAACAGATTGTGCCTAACCACCTTATCTCGGTTCCTGACCCCAATATAATACTTGCTAAAAAATGCGCGGTGTTTCCGATTGAATTTGTAGTTCGCGGTTTCATTACGGGCAGCACCGATACTTCTTTGTGGACCGTATACAACCGCGGAGACCGGGAGTATTGCGGCAACAAGCTGCCGGAGGGCCTTGTGAAAAACGAGAAACTGGCCCGGAATATGCTCACGCCTACAACCAAGGAAAAACACCACGACCGGCCAATTTCACCGGTAGAAATAGTTTCTGAAGGCTGGATGACAGCAGATGACTGGGGGGCTTGCTCAAAGATAGCATTGGAACTATTTGATTTTGGACAGAAAACCGCCGCAGAGCATGGGCTGATTTTAGTAGACACAAAATATGAAATGGGCTTGGATTCAGATGGTAAAATTGTATTGATTGATGAAATCCACACTCCCGACAGCAGCCGCTATTGGATCGCTGAAACTTATGATCAGCGTCTGGCCGAAGGGTTGGAGCCCCAAAATATTGATAAAGAATTCCTGCGGCTCTGGTTCAATGATAATTGCGATCCTTATAATGATTCTGAACTGCCCGCAGCGCCGGAAACCCTGGTAGTGGAATTATCTAAACGTTATATCCATCTGTATGAAACCATAACAGGAAATCTGTTTCCTTTCCCCGGGAAAAATATCAATGTTCAAAAACGAATCCAGAATAATTTAAAACCGTTTGTTTAGAGTCATAAATATTCAGATAATTTTTCAAACTCAGCGTTTTATGGAATATTAAATATGAAAACAGTCATTATAATGGGATCAAAATCCGATGCAGCCCATGCCAAAAAAATCACGGATAAACTGGATCAGCTTAATATTAAATGGGAGCAGCATGTTGCCTCTGCCCATAAAAACCCGGTTAAAGTTTTAGAAATTCTAGAAAGCCAATCACGCGAAAAAAATCTGGTCTATATAACTATCGCAGGGCGCAGTAACGCCCTGTCCGGATTTGTAGCGGCAAACTGTTCCTTTCCAACCCTGGCCTGTCCTCCCTTTACCGATAAAACCGACATGCTCGTAAACATACATTCTACTTTGCAGATGCCCAGCAGTACGCCTGTGCTCACAGTTCTGGATCCGGAAAACTGTGCCTTGGCCGTAAAAAGGATTCTAAGATAAATGCCTGATCCCCTAAATACCATATCTCCTCTCGATGGCCGCTATGGGGTCGATCTGGAAGAACTATCAGGGTATTTTTCAGAATCGGCGTTAATGCAGCGCCGGGTCAAAATAGAAATTGAATATCTGATTTCTCTCTGCGCAGAAAAAGGCATCCCGGAATTATCCGAGCTTACAAATAAAAAAAAGGCCGGGCTGCGTAATATTTATGAGAATTTTAATTTAAAAGAAGCGCGGCGCATAAAAACAATAGAAACAGAAACCGCTCATGACGTAAAAGCTGTCGAATATTATATTCAGGAACGGCTGGGAAAAAGCAATCAAAACCGGCTTGTAAACTGGATACATTTTGCTCTGACGTCGGAAGATATAAACAATCTATCCTACTCACTCATGTGGCAGGAAGCGCTGCGGGACGTTTATATACCCTGCCTGAAGTCTCTTAAAAAGAATTTAATAAAACTAGCCCGGAATTACCGCAGCCTTCCGCTATTGGCCTTAACTCACGGGCAGGCGGCAACACCAACTAGTTTTGGGAAAGAGATGGCAGTTTTTGCCATGCGCTTAAAACGACAGACAGCCCAGCTCGAAAAACAAAAGCTGCAAGGAAAATTGGGAGGGGCGACTGGGACCTGGTCGGCCCATATCCACGCCTACCCAAGAGTGAACTGGTTGAGCTTTTCTAAAAAATTCATCCGGCAGCTGGGGCTGGATCCAAACCTGGTTACTACTCAGATCGAAGCCCATGATTCTGCGGCCGAAAGCTATCACGCTCTAATTAGAATTAATTCAATTTTGATCGACTTTTGTCAGGATATCTGGAATTATATCAGCCGTGGTATTCTGGGTCAGAAAAAAGTTAAGAACGAGGTCGGCTCTTCTACCATGCCCCATAAAATAAATCCCATAAATTTTGAAAATGCAGAGGGGAATCTAGGGCTTTCTTCTGCCCTGTTGAACCACCTGGCGCTTAAATTACCCGTTTCCAGAATGCAGAGAGACCTGTCAGACAGCACAACGCTCAGAAATCAGGGCACAGCCCTGGCCCATTCTTATCTGGCCCTGAATAATATTTTAAAAGGCCTGAGCCGGCTTACGGTTAACAAATTAAAAATGGCGGCGGAATTAGACCGGCACTGGGAAGTTCTGGCTGAAGCGGTACAAATAACTTTGAGAAAAGCAGGGCAGCCCAACGCTTATGAACAAATAAAAAAACTAACCCGGGGACAATCGATCTCCAGAGAATCAATAATGAATTTTGTAGAGAATCTTTCCCTTTCAAAAGCCGATAAAAAAGCTCTCCTTAATCTTTCACCGGAGCAATATTTGGGCCTGGCTCCAAAATTGATTGATCTGCTGTAATGTGCGGCATTGCCGGTATTTATTCCCATAAGCCTGCCGCGCCCGAGCTGTATGACTGCTTGATTCATTTACAGCATCGGGGACAGGACGCCGCAGGAATTGTAACCTACCGGGACCGCATGCATAAAGAAAAAGGCCTGGGGCTCGTAAAGGATATATTTAATGAAGAAAATATGAGCCTTTTGCACGGCAATATTGGGATTGGACATACCCGCTACCCTACGCATGGTGGTTTTGGACATGGGGAAATCCAGCCCTTTTGGACGTCAGTTCCTTATGGCATTGCCCTGGGCCACAATGGAAATCTTACTAATTACAGCGAATTGGCAAAATCCATAACCACCAAAGACAGCCGCTATTTAAATACCACCAGCGACACAGAGGTTCTGCTGCATTTACTGGCCGATCAGCTCCACAACCATTCTGCTCCGGGCTCAAGTGCGCAATTCTTCGAGCTGTTATGTCTGGCTGTGAGCAGTATTTTCAAGCAGGTACACGGCGCTTATTCTGTGGTGAGCCTGATAATTGGAAAAGGCCTGGTAGTTTTCCGGGATCCCCATGGTATTCGCCCGCTGGTAAAGGGCAGGCGTAAAAATAAAAACGGCACCATCGATCGTATTTATGCTTCAGAAAATACCATGTTTTACCCTCTGGGTTATGAACCTGACGGCACAGTTTTACCCGGTGAATTAATTTTTGTAGATCAAAAGGGGCAGGTTTTTAATAAACGCCTGGTTAAAAATGAATTCAATCCCTGCATATTTGAATATGTTTATTTTGCGCGTCCGGATGCAACTCTGAACGATGTGAGCGTATACAGAGCCCGCCTGAGAATGGGACAAAACCTGGCAGCTGAATGGAAAAAGAAATTCCCAGACCTGACGCCGGATATTGTTATCCCCGCTCCCAGCACAGCCAATACTTCGGCTCTTTCTTTCGCCCATGAATTGGGCGTGCGTTATTCCGAAGGATTATATAAAAACCCATTCATAGGCAGGACTTTTATTATGCCGGGCCAGAAAATACGCCAGAAATCTGTACGCTATAAGCTGGTGCCCCAGGAATTTGAGATCAGAGATAAAAAGGTCATGATCGTAGATGACAGCATTGTGCGGGGAAATACCAGCCGGGAAATTGTACGCATGGTCAGAGATTTTGGTGCAAAAAAAGTATATTTTGCCAGTTCCTGCCCTCCCATCAGTTCACCCTGCTTTTACGGCGTGGACATGCCCACCAGGGCGGAGCTGATTGCAGGCTTGAAATCTGTACCTGAAATTCAGAAATTTATCGGTGTTGATGCTTTATTGTACCAAAAAATTGATTCCCTGGTAGAGGCTGTAACCCGAAAGGGTGAACACTATATTGACCTTCCCTGCATGGCCTGTATGGACGGTCATTATGTGGCCAACGACATTAACCGCACCAAAATGGATGAGCTGGAAATCCGCCGAAATAACGATAGAAACGGCTCTTAAAAAATTAAGAGAATTAATTTCCTCTAATCGGGATAATTTATGAAGATCCTGGTAATAGGGTCCGGAGCCAGGGAACACGCAATTGTGCAGGTTCTGTCCCGTTCACCCAAAAAGGTAGAAATAATCTGTTTTGCAGCCGATATTAATCCAGGAATCGCCCAGCTGTCAAATATTACCGTGGGCAAAATAACCGATCCCGAGGCAGTCTGTTCCTTTGCAGCTGCTGCGGCTGTGGAATTAGCTTTAATCGGCCCCGAGAATCCTTTGGCAATGGGTGTGGCCGACAGGCTCTGGGATATGGGTGTGAAAGTTGTGGGGCCGAAAAAAAGCCTGGCAAAAATTGAAACATCTAAAACTTTCGCCCGCAATTTACTGACCGATTATGGGATAGGCGCCTGTCCCGAATTCCGCACATTTAACAGCCTGGATGGAGCGGCTGAATTTCTCGAAGAATTAGATGAAAATTATGTCATTAAATATGACGGATTAGCCGGGGGTAAGGGCGTAAAAGTTGCCGGAGATCATTTACATAATCAAAGCGAAGCTCTGCTCTACTGCGAGGAATTAATAAAGGCCGGGGGTAAATTTTTGATAGAGGAGAAACTGCTGGGACAGGAATTTTCACTCATGAGCTTTTGCGACGGTGACTATTTGAGCCATATGCCGGTTGTGCAGGACCACAAGCGCGCCTATATAGGAGATACGGGGCCGAATACGGGGGGCATGGGTACTTATTCTGACGCAAACCATCTGCTTCCTTTTTTAACTGCAGAACAGGTCCGGCAAGCCCAAAAAATAAATGAATCTACTGCTCAGGCCTTAAAAGATAAATGCGGTGAAGGCTACAAGGGCATCTTATACGGCGGTTTCATGGCAACTGCTTCCGGAATAAGACTTATCGAGTATAATGCCCGCTTTGGTGACCCGGAAGCCATGAATGTTTTGCCTCTGCTTGAATCGGATTTTGTTGAAATCTGCCAGGCAATTACGGATGGCGGTCTCCAAAATATTTCCATCTCCTTTAAAAAAAAGGCAACCGTCTGTAAATATGCTGTACCGGAAGGATATCCGGACAATCCTCTAAAGGGCCGGGAAATAGATGTTTCTCAAGTTAAAAATCATGAAAATCTGTTTTACTCTTCCGTAAACATTAAAGCCGGTCTGCTTTTGGAGGCGGGCAGCAGAACCGTGGCAGCCGTGGGAATTGCAGATACTTTAGAGAAAGCCGAGAAAATAGCTGAAAAAGAAATATCTGCCGTCCGGGGTCCCTTATTTCATCGCCCGGATATCGGAACCAAAGCATTGATCAAAAAACGTATAGAGCACATGCTGTCTCTCCAGAATTTATCTTCTTAAAAAAAGCATATCCGAATCTATTGAAAAATTCACAGGAAAAAGTAAAAATAGGAGTTTTAGGCTCAACCAGGGGAACAGATTTAAAGGCCATTATGGAAGCGGTCGCCGCTCAAAGGCTCTCGGCTTCGGTTCGGGTGGTTATTTCTAATATTTCTTCTGCATATATTTTGACCAGGGCGGCTGCATACGAAATTCCTGCCGTTTTTATTTCCCATCAGTCCAAGAGGCGTTTAGACTTTGACAGAGAAATTTCTAAAGTATTAACCGAATATAATGTTGATCTGATACTTTTGATTGGATTCATGCGTATTCTTTCAGGAGAATTTTGCCGTAAGTGGCAGGGTAAAATTTTAAATGTACACCCTTCGCTCCTACCCAAATATGCGGGAGGCATGGACAGCAATGTTCATGCAGAAGTTTTAAAAAATGGGGATACCGAAACAGGGTGCACAATTCATCTGGTAACCGAAGAGGTGGATAGAGGACAAATCATTGTTCAGAAAAAATGCAAAGTACTGGCGTCAGATACAGCCGTAGATTTAAAAACAAGGGTTCAGGCGCTGGAGGGCGAAGCCTTTATTGAAGCAATAGAAAAATTGTCATTATGAAGATGGGGATATACTATCGTGCTTTCTGATCCTGTTTTAAACAAAAAAATAATAACCGTTCGCCGGGTACTGATTTCCGTGTTTGACAAAACCGGAATAGTAGACTTCGCCCGGGACCTGCACAAGCTTGGTGTAGAAATTCTATCTACCGGCGGTACTGCTGAGACCTTAGTAAATCATAATGTGCCTGTAACCGATATTAGTGATTATACAGCTTTCCCAGAAATTATGGACGGCCGCGTTAAAACTCTCAACCCTCTTGTGGCCGGAGGAATCCTGGGTTTGCGGGATTTACATCAGAAGGATGCGGATTTACATAAAATAAAGTGGATTGATCTGGTGATCTGTAACCTATATCCATTTTCAAAAATAATCGCCAATCCAAATTCAGACCGGGCGCTGGCGCTGGAAAATATAGATATCGGCGGACCCACCCTGATCCGCAGTGCCGCCAAAAATATGGGATGGTGCGGGACGCTTGTAAACCCCGAAGATTATGCTACCGTTCTTAATGAACTAAAATCTCAGGGCGGTCTCCGGTTTGAAATCAGAAAACAGCTTTCACTGAAAGCTTTCGGGCATACAGCAAAATACGACTCGATCATTCACGATTTCCTCAGTGAGAAGCTGTTTCCTGATGATTTTAATTTAACTTATGAAAAACATTCCAGCCTGCGCTACGGCGAGAATCCCCACCAGCAGGCCGCATTGTATAAAATCCCCGGATTCAAGGGAAACAATATTTTAAATGCCAAAATTCATCAGGGCAAAAAGCTGTCTTTCAACAATATAATGGATGCAGATAATGCTCTGGCCTGTGTTAGAGAATTTTCCCGGCCCGCCTGCGTAATTGTTAAACATGCCAATCCCTGCGGTGTCGCCCTTGGTTCCAATCCGGAAGATGTTTATACCAGGGCCTTTCAAGCCGACAGTGTTTCTGCTTTCGGCGGTATCGTTGCTTTAAATCGGCTCTGCACAGAATCAACGGCCCGGGCTCTTAGTAAGGTTTTTATAGAAATAGTTTTGGCGCCCGGTTTTACTCCGGAAGCATTGAGAATATTTTCCAAAAAGAAAAATTTACGGATACTGGAAGCGGAAGAAATTAACCCGCCGCAAGCAGGGCTGGAAATTCGCCATGTGGAGGGCGGGATTTTGGTTCAGGAAAAAAATACGGACACAATAACTAAAAAAGACCTGCAGGTTGTAACTGAAAAACAGGACTTTGATGCCGATACCATGCTTTTTGGCTGGAAAGTACTTAAATACGTGAAATCAAATGCCATCCTGATCGCCAGGGAAAAAACTACCGTGGGAATTGGAGCAGGTCAGGTCAGCAGAATTGATGCTGTACAGATCGCGCTCAAAAAATCGGGTGACCAATTACCCGGCAGCATCCTGTGTTCCGATGCCTTTTTTCCTTTCCGGGACAGTATTGATATCCTGGCCGGAACTGGAATTAAAGCTATAATTCAGCCCG
The DNA here is from genome assembly GCA_036446075.1 of Fidelibacterota bacterium. Lineage (GTDB taxonomy): Bacteria > Fidelibacterota > Marinisomatia > Marinisomatales > TCS55 > JAZFSI01. The sequence goes on along the minus strand of JAZFSI010000078.1, from coordinate 787 downwards.
GCGGATCCATTCGCGACGAGGAAGTAATAACGGCCTGCAACGAACATGGTTTGACCATGGTTTTTACGGGACAGCGCTGTTTTAAACATTAAAATAAAACGGGACTATTAATCTGTGAAAAATCAATGAATAAATTAAAACGACAATTTTTCTGGCTGACAGTCTGGGGCATTTCCTTTGGTCTGATTGAGGCTGCTGTCGTTTTTTATTTACGTCAGATATATTACCCCGGCGACTTTCAATTTCCTGCCGTATTAATGGATGATCCAATTATGAAAGTTGAATTGGCGAGAGAAGCCGTAACCATAATTATACTCTGGGCGGCGGCGGAATTAAGCCGCAAAACCCTAGCGGGGAGGATCGCAGTTTTTATGTTTTTGTTTGGTGTCTGGGATATATTTTATTACGTCTTTTTAAAAATTATAATCGGTTGGCCCGAAGCTCTAACTACCTGGGATATTCTATTTTTACTGCCTTTAATCTGGGCCGGACCAGTCTGGGCTCCCATCCTGGTTTCCCTGATTTTAATCGCCTGCGGAATAATTTTAATTAATTTTGATGAAAAAGAAATTATTTTAAAACCATCACTGCTAGACTGGATGGGAGAAATGGCGGCGGCTGTTCTCGTTGTGCTTTCTTTTATTCTGCCCGGATTAAAAGTAGCTGCAGGACAAATTCCCGGTTCTTATCCCTGGTATATTTTTTTAAGTGGGCTGATCCCGGGAATTATAATTTTTATGCGTTTTATTAAGAAGAGTGACGAGTGACGAGTGACGAGTAAAAAAGA
>JAZFSI010000077.1:0-5658 GCA_036446075.1 Fidelibacterota bacterium | reverse complement strand
GGAGCTGTATCTCCGTCGTGACAATCATTGCAGATATCTTTCTCAGGGAAATTGGACTGGAAAACATCGCTGCTGGAAAAAACAGATTCATGACACACATCACATTCCAGTTCCTGCTCTTCAAGGTGATACTCATGAGAAAATTTAATTATATCATTTTCCGTACCGGCGCCGGAAGCGGCCAGAATTAAACCAAGATTTAAAATAAAAATTCTAAGGTACATAATTAATTATCAGGCTTCCGCGGCCATCCTGGTTAAAGTATCTATTCTGATAAAAATCACTGGTCAGTCTTAAATGAAAATGGGAATTAAATTGAAAATTAAGCCAGACCGAGGCACCGGTGGTATTAAAAGCATCAAAATCATCATTAAAAGTATAAGACCGATAAAATAAACTGCTTCCTGCATAAATACGTTTTGAAATTACTTTCCGTGCACTAACGTTGCCGCCCAGAGAATTGGATTTATTATGTTTTTCAGTAGAAATGGATATATTGATATTGGCGGCCTGCAGGCTGGTTCTATAGCGAAAATCAGGTTCTGTTTTTCCAATCCCCTTAACAATGGAATTGGACCAGTTTAAATCAGGTTTTAAACTTATTCTATGTCCCAGAGCAAGTGCTGAACGCGGTTTTATTTTTTTATGGCTCCAGGGATAAGGATCGGAACTTGTATAAGAGCGGGCACGAACATCCATAAAAATTGTATGTTTTGAAAGTAGTTTTTTTGAGATTCGAAAGCGCAATTTCTGGAGCTGCTGATTGGTAAAATCCCAAACGGCATAACCATTTGAATTAAAATTTCCAAATATTCTTTTCCGCAAAGATATTCCCATAAAAAAATCCTGACTTTTGCGCTGATTTACAACCCAGGAACTGAGGCTGAGGGAATTATATTTCCTTTTTAATTTCCATTCAAAAAAATGCGTATTTTTTTGAAATGTTTTATCAGAGTCATATAAATCCGGAAATTTATATCCGCCAATCCAGGTAAACTTACCCAGGGGAGTAAATATATCGGTGCGGGCGCCGTCGACTCTTACTGTATGAACCGGATTCCAGTTTACAATGCGGCCGAATTCAAACTGCAGATTATGTTTTTTAATGGATTTAAAGCTAAAGTTATAAACCTGTAGATTTTCCCAGGGGGAAATGGCTGGTGTAATGTAAGCAAAGTCAATTTTTAATTCTCCCAGGGATAAAAGAGATTGTGTCAGGCGAATTTGAGTTTGAGACAGCAGATCTTCATTATTAATAATATTAATTCTGGGGTACACCAGGGATTGGGTAATTGAAGCGGATGTACCTGAATAAGCGTATCCTGCAAAGAAAAGGAACAGTAATGTCCGGCTGTATTTGCTAAAAATATTCAAATTAATTCTATTTTAAAAATCATCCGGTTAATAATATTATTTTCATTCTTTTGGGTGGCCAAATATAAATTTTTTATAATTAACGCAGGAGAAATTTAAATATTATTTTTTGTTTTGGCTACCTTTCTATTCTATAATTTGATGCTATTATCCAATTAATATATGGGATTGACTATCTTAATCAAAGTCCTGTTTATAAACTAATAATCATTCCTAAAACATAGGTACTAATTGATACTATGACGGATAATATATTCCCGGGCCTGGAAGCTGAGCTTCGTAATTTTGATTTCTCCTTTTTTAAAAGATTCAATTTCCGCCATAATGTTCTTGAAATCCAGAGCATGTTTATGTTTGTATTCATCAACAGTCATACGGCCATTGAGCCAGGTCATACTGGCCGGGTATTCTCCCGGGTGGAATATGACAAAGAAAAAGTGCCAGATAAATATTGCCAGTGTAGCCAGCCAGGCTTCATATAAATGAAATGTTTCTGCAACTTTTATGAGCCAGACAGGAGAATTTTGGCTAAAAGCAACCGGGAACCAGAGTATTAATCCGCTTACTATCATAATAACTGTACCCCAGATCAGAGCCCAGTATTCCAATTTTTCGGTATAGTCAAAACGGCCGAATGCCGGTTTTTCCTGGGAACCATACAGCGCAAACTTCATTTGATTTATGAGGCCCTTAAAATCACCGGTACCCGGAATAAATTCCTTTAAAAATTGTTTTCCATTTCTGGTGAAATATCCCAGAAGGTGCCAGGCGGAGATCAGAATCATTATTATTGCGGCAAGGCGATGTATCAAACCCCTCAATGGTTCGGATAAACCTAGCTGCGATAGTCCCCTGACCCAGAAAACATCTGTATATTTCAGTGCAAATCCGGTTATAACCAGTGTAAAAAAGGAGATTATAAGGGCAAAGTGCTGATAAACTTCTGATTTACTATAACGTTGAATATAATCGACTTCGCGCTCTTTTTTGGCCTTGGCCCGAAGATAATGGACGAAAATTATCATATTATGCAGAATCATAGCGCCCACTGTTAATACAATTAAATATATATAGATGATTTTCACATAATATTCAACAGGCCTCTCGGCCATAATTACTGATTGATGAGTATAGGATTGGGCGAAATTGTATGTTGATCCCGGGTGACATTGGGAACAGGTGTTTTTCAAATTTGCAGGATTTATGGATGAATTTTCATTTTCCACTGCGAGAATTTCATGAGCATTGTGGCAGTTATAACAGGTGGCTGCTTTTTCATCTCCATTTAAAACAGCGAGACCATGATAACTATCCTGGTAGCTGGATACTTTTCCTGAGATTAATCCATATTTTTCAATCAAGCGTTGATTCGTATGACATTTTGCACAGGTTTTTTCGGCTTCGCTGCGCTTAACTGTCTCGGGAGAGTCAGAATTTATGGAAAGGATTGCATGTTCACCGTGACAGTCAATACAGGCTGGAGATTCTCGTTGACCGCGTTGGAGCGCCTGCCAATGCACACTGGCTTCATATTCATCAAAAATAGCGTCATGACATTTTCCGCAGGTTTTGGATATATTTGCGTGGCTGATTGATGAAGTTGGGTCAAGATTATTTTTTATATCATGTACACCATGACAATCATTACATGTGGCGGCAGATAGGTCGGCAATCAATTTCTGGTTATGGATACTATTTGAATAATGTTCAACAGGACGAATGTCCGGAATATCGTATTTTTCAACTATTTTAGAAGATAAATGACAGGTTCCGCAAGTACCAGGCAGGTTTGAAGGGTAGACCAGAGACTGAGTTTCATCAGACGGAAGAATATTATGACTGCCATGACAGCTGTAACAAGAGGCCGCCTCCTGATCCGATCCTTTTTTAAACAGGGACTGCCCGTGGATGCTGTTTTTGAATTCAGCTTCTGCATCAGTATGGCAGCTGCCGCAGGATTCACAAACATCTTCACAATTTGTGGTATAACCTTCCGTGTGGTCAGAACCGAGTTCCAGAATTTTCGTATGGCAGTCCAGACAATCTAAATCAGCGTGGATTGATTGATCCAGGCCGGTATCAGCGTGGCAGTCCAGACAGGATTCGGAATCTATTTCCTGTCCGGATAATTGAAAAAATAGAAAAAATATAACACCGATAAATCTACTTGAATTAATTAAAATTGATTTAAAATCTTTTTCAATATCCACAATGATTTCCCCTGTTTTAGTTTTTCTGTAAAATTTCACCTCCCGATGAAGATATTTCGCTTTTATTCCAGGGCGGTAGAAATTTTATTAAAACAGCCAAAATTACGAACGGCAGAATTAGTAAAAATATGGTCGTCAAGAGTCCTTCCAGCCCAATTAGATCCATTTTATAAGTTGTCAGCCCGCGGAAACTTTTAGAAAACATCTGACCACCTAAAACTATATTCCAGCGGGTTGCGAAAATCCCCACCTGTATCAAAATAGCAGACACAAAATAGAGTAGTTTTCGTAATTCCTGATTAACATTCGCAATTTTAATAAAAATTAACAGGGCCAAGGGGACCAGCATGCCCACCAATAACTGCATTACCACCAGACTGATAAATAGTTTATTAATTACCATTTCAGATAATATATGAATGGATTCTTCACTTTCATAAATACGATGTAAAAAGTCCAGCGATTCCAGGGAAAAATCCACAATTACAGCATAGAGTAAAAAAGATGCTATTTTGTCCAGACATTTCATGTCGATCTTTTCTCCCCGTGAGGGTGTAATAATCATATACAGCAGCATAACCAGGGCTATCCCCGAGACAATAGCTGAAAATAGAAAAACTATGGGGATTAAGACACTGCTCCACCATGGATTTGCTTTAATGGACCCAAATATGAAACCAACATAACCATGCAGGATAAAAGCGGAGGGAATCCCGATTATGGTTATAAACTTTACAGCTTTTTTATCAAATGCCAGGGCCCGGTCGCTGATATCCGAGGAAAAAAGAGACAGTGCTTTATATATCAAATTCATGGGAAATTTTTTGCTTTTTGACCAAATAATAAAGTTGGCTCTATAATCAAACCAGATTTCCAGGAGCAGCACCAGCATTAAATACCAGGCATAAACAAATCCGAACATGGCCATGGCCGATGAAAGATTGGGTGTTAGAAAAATTTCATAGGATCTTAAGGGGTGTCCTAAGTGCAGCAGCAGGGGTAAGGGCGCAACAATCAGAAAAGCTAAGGCTGTAAGCAGAGCCAATCTATAAACAGGTTGAACCTCTTTTACATTAAATACTTTAACTAAAGATGCTAAAATAAATGCTCCGGCCACCAGCCCCGTTAGATAGGGATATAGAACGATTAACAGCGACCAGTGAATTTCTATTTCATTAGGATAAATAAAACCTGAAGCCTGCTCCAGAATATTAAACATTTTTTCTATCATATCGTTATTCATTGTACTTCTCCATCAAGATCAGTATAAAAAACTTTTGGTCTGGTATTTAATCCAGGTTTTAAAACATGGGTTTTGAACATCCTTTTCAACCTGACCAAGGGACTGGCATTACTATTCAAATCCCCGAAAACTCTGGCCTGTGTCGGGCAGACGGTTACACAGGCAGGTTCAAGACCTTTTTTTATTCGATGATAACATAAGGTGCATTTGTCAACCGTATGTTTTTCCGGATGTTTGTAGCGTGCACCATAGGGGCAGGCCTGGATACAGTAACTGCAGCCGATACAGCGATTATCATCAACCAATACGATTCCTTCTTCAGTTTGGAAAGTGGCACCTACGGGGCAGACCTGAGCACAGGGCGGATTTTCGCAATGATTACATAGTTTCGGAACAAAATAACTCCGCAACGTATCTTTTTCTTCCCCTGCGCTTTGCAATTCTCCAGCGCCGCCTTCGATACTTTGCACTACAATTTTACCATTAATTTTATGAATGTACCGCTCCACCCAGGTCCTGAAAAAGAAAGGTTCTTTGGGCACATTATTTTCTATTTTGCAAGCTGTGACACAACGTCCGCAACCAATACATTTTTCAATTTGAATTCCCATTCCGAACAGACGTTTTTTGGCGGGAGTCAGGATATTCGACAATGTACTGCCCCATAAAGAATTAAAACCTGCAGCAATTAAACTTCCCAGGGGGACGATAAAAAAGAATTTTCTGATAAAGGTTCTTCTATACATTATTTCACCTCAGGCATGTGGGGGTAATGACACTGCCAGCAAAGATATTTACTCTCGTGTGAGCTTAATTCAATTTTGGGAGCAT
>JAZFSI010000076.1:0-9952 GCA_036446075.1 Fidelibacterota bacterium | reverse complement strand
GTCACCTGATCAACAATACCGATTATAATAGAGCGAATGGGAGCCAGATCAGTTGCCATTATCTGGCGGGCGGAATTACCCTCGTCAATTACCAGGACGGTTTCTCCGGCGCCTGCGCCGACAGAATCAACCGCAAGTATATATTTACCGGTTGGTTTTCCCCTTAAGCTCAAGCGGTCAACCAGCAGCAGTTTTTTATTATCATAGAATTTATGATTAATTGTAGAATTGATGGATCCGCAAACTTTTCCCAGAATCATGAATCCTCCTGCGGCAATAAATTAATATTATCAACAATACCCACAATGGCATCATCAACAGGTACAAACCAGGGATCTAAAGTCAGGGCTGCCTCCCGCGAACTTTCGTAATAAACCAGTTCACCCCGACCTGCCATACGGGTTGGATCCGCAGCCGCTATTGGAGTTCCATTTGGTTTTTTATACTTATCCAGAGGCTGAACAAGCAGAATGGGCACTCCCTCCAGACCTTCATAAATAATACTGGGGGTTACGGTTCCGATTACTATACCAAGCAGCATTTTAGATCTCTCCGCTTTCACATCTATGTATTTTCATAGTGCTAAAAGTAGAAGCTGAATTAATCCTTTTCATCATTTCTGCGTGTAAACGGGGAATGATAGTTTCTTCAAGCCAGCAATTTGAATTTAAAACGGCCTCTTTTGAAATTTCCACGGCAGTTTCCACTTCCTCCAGTTTCCCCGTAAATATTGTTAGAGCTTTACCGCCGATATCATCGGCCAGTCTGATTTCAACAATATCTACTTCAGCGCCTTTAATGCCCGCATCGGCAGACTTGATGGCCGCCGCCACAGTTGATGTTTCGATAATTGCCAGAGCTTCATCCGAGCATGTGCTGCGGGCGCCCAGAACTGCATCATATACCACCCTGTGAATATTTGGCAGCATTACAGAATCAATGATCTGTTCTGCTCCCGTCCTTATGCCTTCCAGATATGCTTCTTCCACAGCAGCCACGCTTCCGCCGATCATAATCAGATGTTTTCCGGGATGAACTGTTCCCAGCTTAAGCAGGCTTATGGGGGCTTGTTTCAGCATGGCGTCGCCGGCAAAAATACCCGCAGCTATCCGAGAAAATTCAAGCAATGCAAATGCAGGATATTTTTTCATTATACAATCCTGAAATGATCAACCAGAACACAGCGCCGTTCTCTGGTAAAACTAAGTGGACTGGTCATACCTTCGCCGGTAGGACTGGCAATGGTAAAGGAACAATACCCTTCACCGCCGTAACCTAAGCCCGCCAATGACGGTCCATTCTTTACAAAAATACTGCAGTCCATTACCCGGGCCATGCGGCTTAAATTATCTAGATTCTTGGAATGCATAACGGCTGTATGCTTAAATCCGTGTTCGGCCTCTTTGGCAACATCAATGGCCTGGTCCACATTGGGCATGCGCACCAGGGGAATAACCGGCATCATTTGCTCGGTCCATACCAAAGGATGGCTTAATTCAACCGGAGCAACAGCAAGTTTAATACTGTCATCCACCTCTTTGCCAATTTTGGATAAAATAAGTTTTATATTCTTGCCAATCAATTCTTTCTCCATCCTGGCCGGCTGGCGTAATCCCCTGATTTCAGAAAAGATTACTTTCTCCAGCTGCTCGATTTCATGGGGTTTTAAAATAACGGCATTATAGCGCGGAAAGGCAGACAGGAGACTGTCCGCAACCGAGTCTACCACAAAAATCTCTTTTTCAACAACACAGATAATATTATTATCCATGGATCCGCCTTTAACTATATGTCTGGCGGCATTTTCTATATCAGCGCTTTCATCAACCACAACCGGCGGGTTGCCTGGTCCGGCACAGACAGCGCGTTTTCCACTGGCCATGGCCGCCTTTACAACTTCCCCGCCTCCGGTTACGACCAGCAGCTCAATACCTTTATGGTGCATTAATTCCTGAGCAGATTCAATTGTGGGTTCTTTGATGGTTGTTACCAGATTTTGAGGTCCGCCTACTTCTGTGATGGCCTGATTTAAGAGCTCTACATTGAAAATACTTACATTCTTAGCTGTAGGATGAGTATTGAATACGACAGCATTTCCAGAGGCAACCATGGCGATGGTATTGCAAATAATGGTTGAGGTTGGATTTGTGCAGGGAGTGATGGCGCCGATTACACCATAGGGAGCTTTTTCAATCAAGGTTAAACCGCGATCGCCTGTATAAGCGCCGGGTCTGAGTATTTCTGTCCCGGGAGTTTTTTCAGTTACCAGCTTATTCTTTAATACTTTGTCTTCTGCCCGCCCGAGGCCCGTCTCTTCATGAGCCATAATTGCCAGTTCTTCGCCATATTGCAGCATTTTGCGCCGGATATTAGCTATTATTTCGTCCCGTTTCTCAACAGTCATTAACATCAGGCGATTATGAGCCGTGCGAGCTGCTTCCACAGCAGAATTAATGGTTGTAAAAACACCTTTCCCGGAAGTAGGATTTGGAGCGGAAAAAGTCTGCTTAATAAGCGCAGGATTCGACTGCTGCGGGGGAGTATTTATGGAATTAACTACCTGTGCTGCAATCAAATTAACCTGATCCTGTGTTAATTGATTCACCATTATTCTCCTTCATTTAATTTTAAAATCATATTTTATGACAAAACCAGCGTTTAATCCCCGGATCAATTAGTCAATGACATCTGAAAGTCATATGTCTGAACAAACCGATATCATTGACTATTGATCATACTTCTGCTTATCAGAGATTTATGCCCTGCATTTTACGCAGCAGCCTACCTCCAATTAAGCCGATTGGGTAAGAGCCCATCCTTAAGGAAATTAACCGGAGGCGCTCTTTTTGTACTTGATGCTGCCGCCTACTTCCCAATTGTCCACGATTGCCATTACCACAGCATCGCAGGGACGATTATCAGTAAGCAGGGTTTGTCGAGCAGAACTTCCCGTAGCATACAGCACTATTTCTCCAATTCCAGCATTGACGGCATCGGCAGCCACGATAACTCCCGTGCCCGTTTTACCATTTAAATCAATGGGCTGGAGAATTAGAAATTTTAAGCCCTCCATGCTTTGTTCTTTCTGGGTAGCTACAACAGTACCCGTAACTTTGGCGAGAATCATTTCACCTCCCGCTATTTCTGCTGTTTAAGCCCTTTCAGGCCTTCATCTGTTCTTCCCAGGGGAATCACAGCATCAACATTAATATGCGGACGGGCGATGATATGAACTGTAACCACCTCGCCAATCCTGGCGGCACCGGCTTTACCTGCATCACAGGCTGCTTTAACAGCAGCTACGTCACCGCGAATATTTACTGTAACGTATCCACCGCCTGTCTTTTCATAAGATACAAGCTCCACCTTGGCCGCTTTAACCATTGCGTCAGCAGCTTCCACGATAGCGGGAAAGCTTCTTGTTTCAATCATTCCAAGTGCTTCTGCCATTTTCTTATCTCCTTGTTTTTTAGTTTAATAATTTCTCACAGAGAAATCTTTATTTTTCTGCGCCTGTTACTTCTTCGATTGCTTTTTTGGCAACCCTCCAGGCCACATCTATATTTTTTTCGGCACCGCCTAGATATATGCGGCCGAAACTGCCGAAAGACCGTACTTCCAGGATATTAATAGCGGCTGCTTTTTCCGCTTCATTGGCAGCCAGGGCGGCGTAGGCCGCCGGTTGTACTTCCATCACGTAAAGTGTTTCCCCGGGAACAATCATATTACCGTGGCGAACACGGTTGATCAGCTGAGTCTGGTGATCATCAATATGCCGGATGACCTGGCTGGAAAAGATCTTAGGTTTCCAGCGGTCATTTTCCTGCAGCTCCAGAGAATCAAGAATAGCCTGGCCGGCCTGGCGTACATCAGCCTGAGATGAAGAATGTATTTCCAATAATCCATAAAGGCGTTCAACAATCTGCATGCCCGGAGTAACATTGGTTGATTTGAGAGCAATATCTGTAATTCTATTGATTTCAATCCCGGGTGATATTTCCACATATAAGGATGCCATCCCGGCTATGGGGAGAAATCCCTGGGCAATCGTACCCATGAACGCAGCATATTGAGGTTGTAATTTGTCTATGAAAACATAAGCTCTAAGATCCATTTTGCATCTCCTTCAACTTTAAATTAATTTGATATTGTAATTCCTTTTGATTCCTGAATGATCTTTATTCCGGCGCTGGCACCGATTCGGGTGGCGCCGGCTATAATCATTTTCTGGGCATCCTCATAAGATTTGATTCCGCCCGCAGCCTTAACACCGATACCCGCTTGGCCCACAATCCTGCTCATTAGGGCCACGTCTTCTGCCGTTGCCCCTTCCGGGCCGAAACCAGTTGATGTTTTAACGTAGTTCGCCCGGGCTCTTTTAGCAAGTTTGCAGGCCCGGACCTTTTCATCTTCGGTCAAATAGGTGGTTTCTATAATAACTTTACTGCTGGCGCTGCCATCTTCGCAGGCTTCACATACCTGCCTGATGTCCCGGTAAACCAGTTCATCATCGCCGCTTTTTAAAGCTTCAATATTGATCACCATGTCGATTTCCTTAGCTCCGTCTCTAATTGCCCGGCGAGCCTCCATGGCCTTGATTTCGGGCGTGTGGGCTCCGGAAGGGAATCCTACCACGGTACAAACTTTAACTTCCGAACCGGAAAGTTCCTGAGCTGCCAGTTTCACGTAACTGGGGCTTATGCAGACAGTTGCAAATTTAAATTCTCTGGCCTCCGCACAAAGTTTTTTAATATCATCTTTTGTGGCCATGGGTTTTAATAATGTATGATCAATGCAATGAGCAATATCCTCCGGTACGCATTCCACTCCCGTACAATTATGGTACCCAATTCTTTCCACACCGAAATCTATAAATTTTCTAATGGTTTCAGGTTTTTTATCAAGACAGATACCGCATTTGCAAATCATGTCAGTCCGGCAATGCTCTCCATTCGTATGGGGCATCTGGATATCCTTAGCTGCCACCAGCTGCCCTACCCGTTGGGCAATTCTGGCTATGTCCGCGCTCGTAACCGGTACAATATCCGCTCCGTTTCCACTTTCAACAGGTACCTGGTTTCCATCCCGGGGGTCAAACTTGTTTATCATATCCACCCGCCGCAGATGACGATCAGCGGAACATTGATGATTTAAAAATACTTCCACAATCTGGATTGCCAGGCTTGAGCCGATCAGACCGGCTCCCAGAGTCAATACATTGGCATTATTATGTTCCCTGGCGTTTTTGGCGCTGGATAAATCATAACATAAAGCAGCCCTGACATCCTTGATCTTATTGGCCACCATGGCAGATCCGATTCCGGCGCCGTCTATGACAATGCCGAAGTCTGCTTTTCCTGCAGAAACTTTTTGGGCTACCGCATGGGCAAATTCAGGATAATCAACAGGGTCTACTCCATTAGTACCGCAATCAGCGACCTTGTAACCGGCCTTAGTTAAATATTCCCTGATATTTTCCTTGAGGGCAAAACCCCCATGATCTGATCCCAGGGCAATAGCTGTCTGCTGAGGGTTCAATGACTTCATTTTGTTCTCTCTTTCAAATCATTTTGTTCAGCAGAGGCGGATTGGGCTCGCGTTTTAATAAGAGGCCCCTGAATAAGACCCGTACAATGGATTCTGTGTTTAATCTGCATATAATAATTCATTTGCAATAAATTCGTCCGTAATCAAAATATTAAACCAGCTGCCTTTCAATCCTGCTCGAATAGCCCTTAATTTTTCTTTTCCACCGGCCACGGCGATGGAGTAGGATTTGTTTTTCAATTCTTCCAATTCAATCCCGATCGTTCTGGCATCCAATTCCTGTGAACATAGCTGTCCATTATGATCGATAATTCTGGAGCAGATGTCACCTACGGCGCCCTGCTTTAATAATTCATCAACTTCATTTTGTTCAAAATAATCAGCTTTTACTAAAACTGAATTATATCCGAATGAGCCAACTGTAAACATGGCAATATCTGCCTGACGCGCCAGTTTAAGAGTCCGGGAAATATTTTTATCTGATATTATGGTTTTTTTAACATGGGCGCTGTCCACCACGGCCGGCAGGGGCAGCAGATAAGGTGCGGCCTGATAATTTTCGCCGATTTTCTGGGTTATTTCGCTGGCATGAGTGTCGTACTCAGCTCGCGAAATACCACCGTTTAATTGTACTACAACCATATTTTTTATTCTTCGTGATTTTAATTTTCTGGTCACAGCCTGCATGGTTGTACCCCAGGATACGGCTATTACAGAGCCGGTTTTAAGCAGTGAATCAAGCAGGGTAACTGCTGCCAGGCCCAGTCTGTCTTTGATTTTATGGGTATCCTGTCCGTTATGAGGAACAACCACAGCCTGCTTTAATCCGAATTTATGCTTTAGTTCAAATTCAATTTTTGTACCGCGTTCGTAAGGATCTATTATTTCAATTTTAATAATACCCCTGTCACGGCCCTGTTTCAATAATCGTGAAACACCCGGACGGGATATGCCCAGTTTTTTAGCTATTTGATCCTGGCTTAATCCGTATTCATAATACAATCGCGCAGTTTCCACAAGAACTGATACTTTATCTTGTTTCAGCGGCATAAATGACTGCACATATGTTCATAAGTAATTAACATTGGTTCAATATTACAGATTTTTAAATTATATGTCAAGGAAAAAATAGTTACGAGTGACAGGTAAATAAAAAACCAGAATAGAGCAAAAATTCTATTATTCCAAAACTTGAGTAGAATTTTTCCCTTAACGCTTTCCTTTAAACCTGAAATATCACAATAACATCATTAATAGTGTAATTATGAGATACTATTTGGATTGAAAAGTGCTATCTATGTATTGATTCCACCAGAGACTTTTTTTTATTTCTCCTCTCTGATTTCTTTTTTCTTTTTTCCCACTCGTAACTCGTCACCCGTCACAGAAAAAATCAAAGATTTTTCCTCCCTCCCCCCATTAAAACCGATAAACTTATAACCAGGAACGAATGTAATTTCTGCCATGCGCCTGCTGACGAGATATATATTAAAACAATTGCTCATGCCTTTCCTGTTCTCTCTCCTGATTATAAACTTTGTCTTATTTACCCAATTTCTCCTGAGGGCAATTGATCGATTTTTAGGAAAAGGCCTAGAGGCCGGTGTGATTTTTGAATACCTTTTTTTAAACCTAGGCTGGATTACTGCCCTGGCCGTTCCCATGGCTGTACTTGTGGCGGCCCTCATGTCTTTTGGACAGCTTTCGGAAGATAATGAAATCACCGCCATGCGGGCGTCGGGTATTAGTTTCCTGGTTATTATTCGGCCGGCCTTAATGTTTGGAATTTCAGTCGCTCTCGTCCTCACTTATTTTAACAATTTCATAATGCCGGAAATGAATTTCAAAGCCCGCATGTTATCCGGCGATATATACCGAAAGCGGCCGGACATGAATATTGAACCGGGCCATTTTGTAGATGATTTACCGGAATACAGCATGATTATCAAGGGTAAAGACGGAAATTCAATGAAAGGTGTACGCATCTTCAGTAAGGGCGGAAGAAATTCTCAGACAAGTATTTACTCCAAGCGCGGTGAATTGGCCACAATCGACGATGCCATAATATTAACTCTGCATGACGGAGAAATACATGAATTAGATTTAAATGATTACGGTAATTATCGCCGGATTGAATTTAAAACACATATAATAACGATTGCGGTAGATAACATATTTCTGAATCGGCGCGATACAACCAGCCGCTCAGACAGGGAAATGACCATTCCCATGATATTAGCTAAACAGGAGAATATTAATTCACGGATGGAAATAGTCCATAAAAGAATCGCCCGCGCCTTAAAACGCGCTTCCGGAGACAGCATAACTCCCGGTACTTATGATGATGCCCTTCAGAAACTTTCAGTTTACAAAGATTCATTTCTGGCCGATACAGCTCGGACCAATGAAGAAAGAACTAAAGACGAGCGGAGATTTAGAACTGCTGAGAGACAAATAAAGAATGAATACAATCTGATCCAGAGTTATAATAAAACTAAAAATAAATATGCAGTAGAAATTCATAAGAAATTTTCTTTACCGGCTGCCTGCATTTTATTTGTGATTACGGGAGCATCGCTTGGTGTTCTGTTCAGAAAAGGCGGACTCGCAATTGCCTCAGGCCTTTCATTCGGTTTTTTCCTTATATATTATATCTTTTTAATCGCCGGGGAGGATATGGCGGATCGGGATTTTGTCAGTCCGGCCGTGGGTATTTGGACACCGAATATTATACTGCTGATCATATCGCTCTATTTAATGTTCATTACGGTTCGGGAGCAGGCCCCTTTCCAGTTTAGTTGGAATTTTTTACGTTTCTTAAAAAAAAGGATTAAAAGATGATTCCCGCGGAAATAATCAAAATAAAACGAAACGGCGGTTCAATTTCTAAGACGGACCTTAAAACATTTGTAGATGGTTTCACAGCCGGAAAAATTAGTGATGCTCAAATGTCAGCTCTTTTTATGGCCATTTATTTTTCAGGAATGGATAATGATGAAATTTTTATGCTTGTAAAATTAATGCTGGATTCAGGGCAGAAAATGGATTTCTCGCATTTGGAATCTTACGTGGCCGATAAACATTCGACAGGCGGAGTGGGCGACAAAGTGTCCATTATCTTAGGACCGCTCCTGGCTGCTGCCGGAATTGCCGTTCCCATGATCAGCGGGCGCAGCCTGGGCCATACGGGAGGAACTCTCGACAAGCTGGAAACTATTCCAGGCCTGACCACGGAAATCAGTCTGGAAAAATTCCGGCAGCAAGTTGATTCTATTGGAATTTCAATGATCGGACAGACACAGGAAATTTGTCCAGCCGATAAAAAAATGTACAGTCTTCGCAATGCAACCGGAACAGTGGAGTCCATCCCCCTGATTTGCGGATCAATTATGAGTAAAAAAATAGCAGAAGGAATTCAGGGCTTGGTCCTTGATGTTAAAATAGGCAGCGGAGCCTTTATGAAAACCATAAAGCAGGGACGAGAGCTGGGTGAACTTTTAAAACGCATCGGTGAAGATTTTAATATCCGTACAGATATAATTTATTCAAATATGGATCAACCCCTGGGAAAGACAGCCGGACTGTGGTGCGAAGTCGCCGAATCAATAGATGCTTTGAGAGGTGCAGGTGCCCCTGATTTAATGGAATTAACTTTTGAACTGGGGGCCAAACTTCTGCTGCAGGCGGGCATCACTTCGTCTCGGGCAACGGCCATTGCAATCCAGCAGGATTTAATTTCGCAGGGAAAGGCCTGGGATAAATTCATTGAAATGGCAGGTGCACAAAAAGGAAAAACCGCTGGATTAGAAAAAACTTCTTCTTTTCACATCCCCCGTCATGAGAAATTATTTTATGCACATAAATCGGGTTTTATCCAGAGCATGGATACAACCCGGATTGGTTTAGCACTCATAGAACTTGGAGCCGGCAGAAAAAATTCTTCCGATAATGTGGATCCAACTGCGGGAATGGTTTTCTTTCAAAAATTAGGCGCTGAGGTTAAGACCGGAGAACCATTGATCCGTTGTTTTAATTCAAATTCCAGAAAATTGGAAATTGCCCTAAATTATCTTAAACCAACCTTTAGAATTGGATCAGATAAAACCGCTTATTCTTTAATCATTGTTAAAAAGTGACTGGTAACAGTAAAAAATTCAATGAATTTTTTACGTGAGGAGGAAAAATTTGGGAAATTTTCCCGTGAAGGGTGATGGGAAAATATTCATGAAATATTTTCCGTAAAGAGAAAAATCATGGATTTTTCAGTGCAGAGGAGAGTGGATTAAATAGTTGGTAATGGATGCCGGGACTTGAGTTAAGATTTCGGAGAAAGCTTGACTTAAGAACCGGAAATCATTCGTTAATCTTTATCAGTCCTTAAGTCAGCTCCGCTTCGCGTTGCTAA
>JAZFSI010000075.1:0-6890 GCA_036446075.1 Fidelibacterota bacterium | reverse complement strand
CTCCTGCTATAACCTGACATTTACACATTGCACAGGTGCCTCCTCCTCCGCAAGCAGAGGGTAGAAAAATCTGGTTGGCGGAAAGAGCAGATAAAAGGGATAATCCAGGCTGGATTTGAATCGCGTTAGTTTTATCCTCATTAATTTCGATAGTTACCTTTCCTTGGGGTAAAAGGCGTTTTTCCGCAAAATTGAGGATAATAACCAATATTAATATTACTCCTGTAAAAACCAGGACTGCTGCAATTGTAGCTGCCATATTATAAATCTATTCCGGAAAAGGCCATGAAAGCCATGGATAACAAGCCGGTCAGCAGCATGGTAATACCCAAACCCTTTAATTTTGCCGGCACATTTGAATATCGGAGTCTGTAGCGGATTGCGGCCATGGATACAATTGCCAAAAACCAGCCAAGTCCCGATCCAAAACCAAAAACAGTTGATTCAAGTAAAGTATAATTCCGCTCCACCATGAATAAAGCACCGCCAAGAATGGCACAGTTAACGGCAATTAAGGGTAGAAATATTCCCAGGTTGTGGTAAAGGGTGGGAGAATACCGGTCTAAAATCATTTCTACCAATTGAACCATGGCAGCAATAATGGCAATAAAAACTATAAAATTCAGAAAACTTAAATCAAGATTACCAAACCCGGCCCAGGCCAGAGCCCCCTTGCGCAGAAAATACTGGTGTATCACCCAGCTGACTGGAGTAGTAATGGTCAGTACAAAAGTTACGGCCAGCCCTAAACCGAGTGAAGTATCAACTCTTTTCGAAATAGCCAGGAAAGAACACATGCCCAGAAAATATGCCAAAAGTATATTTTCGACGAAAACTGCTTTGGTAATGAGACTTAAATAATGTTCAAGCATACTATTCTTCCTCTATACCGGTGATGATGCGCTGAATCCATACAATCAGTCCCAGAATAATGAAAGCTCCCGGAGCAAGCACCATGAGACCCATATTCTCATATCCGGAAGCATAAAAAGACTCGGGAATAACTTTAAATCCGGCTATACTGCCGGAACCCAGTAATTCACGAAAAAAAGCCACAACAATTAAAATCATACCATAACCAAGACCATTGCCCAATCCATCCAGGAGGGCCTTGCCCGGAGGGTTTTGCATGGCAAATGCTTCAGCCCTGCCCATAACAATACAATTGGTTATAATTAATCCTACAAAAACAGATAATTGCTTACTTACATCATATAAATAAGCTTTTAATATTTGATCGGCTACAATAACCAGTGAAGCAATTACGGAAAGCTGAATGATTATTCGTACTTTTCCGGGAATAAAATTTCTCAAAGCGGCAATCATTAAATTAGACAATGAAATTACAGCTGTTACAGCCAAGGCCATCACCACAGCAGTTTCCATTTTTACAGTAACCGCCAAGGCGCTGCATATCCCCAGAACCTGTAAAGTAATGGGATTATTATTCATTAAGGGGTCTTTAAAAACCTGCTGGGATTTTTTGCTCAATAAATTCATCAAATGCCCCCTCCGGCCCGCACTTCACTAAAATATCCTTCGTAATTCTGCAAATTTTTCAGAAGAAAAATATTAATGCCCTTGGCAGTCATAGTAGCCCCGGATATACCGTCAACCTGATGAAAAGCATTTTCGGAATTATTATCCACCTTTCCTTTTACAATCTGGATACTTACCAGCTTGTTTTTTTCATCTATGAATCTTTTACCGATAAAATTATCCCTGAACCATTGTTTTTCTAATTCTCCGCCCAGTCCGGGAGTTTCTCCATGTTTATAAAAAGTAAGTCCTTTTACAGTTTTACCATCCGGTTCAAAAGCAAAATACCCGTAAATCGTTGACCATAAACCCTTCCCTGAGATAGGGATGGCGTATCCCTCCACCTGTCCATTTATTTTTTTGATAAAAACAGGATATAAATTTGGGTCAGTGTCAGGATTTAAATCCTGAGGCTGCTTCCCTTTGACAGTTTTTCCTTTTTCATCCACAACTATACCAATAATATTCTCGGCAAAAAGAGTTTGAACTGTTTCTGTATTCCAGGGTTTTTCCTTAGATGCCGAAAATCCCAGGGATTGCAGAATATTTTTTTTAATATCATTTTCTATATTTAAATCCTGTCTTTGTTTCAGGGCCGTAGAGGATAAAGACAGGAGCAGGCCCAGAACAATAGTAACTGCGGCCGTAAAAATTAAAGTGTAGGAATTACTGCGCATACCGTGAAATGCGATTTTTAATATCCCGACGTACCATAAACCAGTCAATCAAGGGTGCAAAGGCATTCATCATTAAAATAGCTAACATCGTTCCCTCCGGGTAAGCAGGATTAATGGATCTGATCACAACCGTAAGAAAGCCAATCAAAAACCCATATATCCAGCGTCCCCTGTCGGTATGCGCACCGGTGACCGGCTCCGTAACCATAAAAGCCACTGCGAATAAAAATCCACCCATGACCAAATGATAATGCGGAGGAAGATTCAACATTGTATTGGATGAAAAAGGAGCCATTAAGTTTGTTAGTAAGGCTGTAATAATCAGTCCCAGGATAGCTCCGGCCATTACTCTGTAATTTGCGATTTTAGTAATTACTAAAAATAAAGCTCCCGCAATTATTAGTACTTTACTGGTTTCACCGATAGAGCCCGGTACCCATCCCAAAAACATGTTCCACCAGGAAAAATCAAATTGGGAGAAATTGCCTAATAAGGAGACTGCATTTGCATCTGTCTGTCCGGCAGGAATGGCTAGGGCAGTTGCTCCGGAATAACCTTCCACTCCGCCGATCCAGACCTTGTCACCGGATATTTTTCCCGGGTAAGCAAAAAAGATAAATGCTCTGGCAACGAGTGCAGGATTGAAAATATTCATCCCTATTCCCCCAAAAATTTCCTTTCCAATTACAACACCAAATGAAGTCGCAACAGCAACCTGCCAAAGAGGTATAGTCGGCGGCATAATCAAAGGAATTAAGGAACAGGTAACAAAAAATCCCTCATTTATTTCGTGCTTCCTAATTAATGCGAATAGGATTTCCCAAAATGCCCCGGCAGCGAAGGTGACTAAAAACACAGGTAAGATTATTTTAAAACCGGTGATTAAATTATTCCACCAGCCATAATTAAAACCTTTAGACAGTCCAGCTTGAAAACCAATATTAATTGCTCCGAATACATACAATGGGATCAAAGCAGCTACCACTAGAACCATAACTCGTTTAATATCAATACTATCGCGTATATGAGGCCCGGATTCAGTTACTTTATCTGTGCTGAAAAAGATGGTATCTGTAGCTTCAAATACAGCATAAAATTTTTCTAGGGGACCACCCTCTTCAAATTTTGGCCGTGCATAATCAAATATTTTTTTAAAAATCTTCATTCATCAACCTTCTTTTTCCATCAGATTGAGTCCTGTTTGAACCGCACCGCCCACATCAATTTTGCTCGGACAGGCAAAAGTACACAAAGCAAAATCTTCCGGATCGCATTCATAAATGCCTAATTGTTCCATTTCTTCAATATCTTTAGCCAGAATTGCTCGATAAAGAGCATTAGGCATTATATCCATGGGTAAAACATTTTCCCAGGCATTGATTGGGACGATGGCTCTTTCGGTGCCGTTAGCTAAAGTATTAAACGAATAAATTATATTTTTAAATTTTAAAAATGCATTTGTAAGGCTATATCTATTCTGGCTTGATCCAGGCCAAACCATACCTAGGAATTCACGCATACCCCCTTCAGGTAAGACAGAAACGGTGCTATCATAAAATCCTAAATGACCTGTCAGGGATGATGTCAATCCTGTCAGCACATCCCCTGAAATAATCCGTTGAGAGCCGCTTTTTATATTATTATTTAGTAAATCTCCCAGACATGCTCCAATTCGTGCTTTTATGTGTGTTGGATTGATTACACCCGGGCCGCCCACAGCGGCAATCAGAGCCGGGTCAAATTCACCGCTTAATAAAAACTGCCCTAATGTAGTTATTTGCTGAGCTTCAATCACCCATATGATTTCGCGCGGACGCAATGGATTAATATGATGGATTTGGATGCCGACATTACCAGCCGGGTGGGGACCTTTAAATCTGTTGATTTCCACGCCTTTAACATTCAGAATTTCTGAAACCGTATTTTCCTCAATGGAAAGATGAACTTTCCCTTCTGTTAATTGCCTTAATGCATCTATACCTGCTTGAAACTGGACAAGTTTTCCTCTCAGTGCTAAGTCCAGGTTCACTGCCAGGGGAGCAGTATTCCATCCGGAAATAAAGATATCTCTTGGTTTGTCTAAGGGATTCGCCAGCTTATTAAAAGGCCGCTGGCGAATTAGAGGCCAGAGATTTCCATTTATTATTATTTCAAGAATTTTCTCCCGGCCCAGGCTGGAAATTTCTAAGGGCTTAAATGATTCAAACTTAAGTGTACTTTCTTCATCAGCGCGGGTTATAACTATTTTCTCAATAATTCGGCGGGGACCAAATTGAATTTGTTTTATAGTGCCCCCGGCAGGACTGGGCCATTTAATACTGGGCTGTAATTTATCGAAAAATAGAGGAGACCCAATTTTTACCCGATCTCCAATTTTAACCAGGAGTTTGGGTTTTATGCTCCGAAATTCATGCGGATTAAGGCCGAAAACCGTAAGCGGCGGACCTGCAGTTATTTCATTTTCGGGCCGCCCGGTTATTTGAATATTATGCCCTTTTTTTATTTTTATAGTGGCCAAGCTCAAAGATCCGTAAACATGCACATTGTAATTAATTTATTACCGGCCTGAACTGCAGGACTGCCACCAGGTATTGTTTCTAAAAATTTCCAGGATTTTAAAAGTTGGGTAGTTAAATCGCAGCACTACATTATCCGGGTTAATAAAATCATAGAATTAGAGACCCAGTTCGCAATTGGTTCCCAATATAACCCAAAGCCCAGGGTAGGGATTGCCAATAATAATAAAAGGACTGTAAACAGTTTACCGGGCAGGGAGGTTGATTCTTGAGGGTCTCCTTTTAAAAACATAACCTTAACAACTCGAAGGTAGTAATACAGGGAAATAACACTGTTGATGATGCCTACGAAGGCCAGCCAGTAAAATTGGGAACCGGCTTTAATCACTGCTGCAAAAAGGTAAAATTTTCCAATAAATCCGGCCGTAGGCGGCAGACCTGTCAAAGAAACCATGAAAAGAGCTAAAACAACTCCCACAAAGGGCATTTCCCAACCCAAGCCGGTGTAATCATCAAAATTTTCACCATTGGTTTTATTTTTTACGAAAACAACAATAAAAAATGCTCCCAGATTCATGATCAAATAGAAAACCAGGTAAATCATGATCCCGAATACACCTTGAGATGATAGAAGCGGCAGGCCCATCATCATATAACCGGCATGAGCAATACTTGAATAGGCCAGCATTCGCTTTATACTTTTCTGCTGCAGCGCCACTAAATTTCCCAGAGTCATTGTAGCTGCAGCCATAATTGCCAGCATCTGGGGCCAGGGCAGGCTCGACAAAGCTGTCCAGCTTTGTTCTAAAAATGCTGTACCGTCCCCAAAAATCTGGTTAAAAAACCGGATAATTACTGCAAAACCAGCTGCTTTCGGCGCCACAGAAAGATAGGCGGTTATAGTTGTGGGCGATCCTTCATAAACATCCGGCGTCCAAAAATGAAAGGGGACAGCCGAAATTTTATAACCAAACCCGGCCATAATGAATACTGCTGATAAAATGAGTACAAGTTCATTACCTGCTTCCAAATTGGAGAGGGCGGCTTGAATTTCAAAAAAATTGGTTGAACCGGTCAGGCCGAACAACAGGCTCAGTCCGAACAGCATAATACCCGAAGAAACGGCACCATAAATAACATATTTTAAAGATGCTTCACTGCTTCTGTTGGAGCGTTTCAGATATCCTGCTAAAAAGTAGGACATCAGGGAAACTGTTTCGAGAGAAATATAGACCACTAGAATATCAATGGAAGAAACTAAGATAAACAGTCCGAGTACTAATATGGCAAGAATATTATAATATTCACCGACACCGTAGTCCTGTAGCTCTTCATTTTTCAAACTGCTGAGAATAACAAGAATTGTAGCAGTCAATATTAATATTTTAAAAAAATCTGCAAATGGATCGTGGGCGAGGGTATTCATAAACAATCCCGTAACCCGCTCCGAACCGGTCAGGATCAATATACCGGCTAAAACCAGACCCGCTGTAATCCAGTAGGACGTTTTAAATGATTCTTTTTTCCCATAACTTAAGTCCGCGAATATGCCGATTAATATAGTTGCCGTTACTATTAATTCAGGCCAAAAAAGAGATAGACTGGATAAATTAGACATAGATTAATTCTCCGCTTACATGATACCGGCTAGGGAGCCCACGGATATCACCTGGTCGATCAGGACGTTCATGGTTTCCTTGATCATATTTAAAAACGGAGCAGGATAAATTCCCAGTAGAATTGTTATTATAGCCAAAGGTATCACCGTAAATAATTCCCTGCGATTAATTTCTGGGAGAGTAGAATATTTATCATTTAGTTTACCAAAGAAGATGCGCTGGAAGGCCCATAAAAAATAGGCTGCATTCAGCAATATCCCCAATGTTGATATAATCACTATAGTTTTGAAAACAGGGAAAGCGCCAATAAAACACATCATTTCACTAATAAAACCGCTAAATCCCGGCAGGCCCAGTCCTGCAAAAAAGGCCACGGCAGTAATTCCGGCATAAATTGGCATTCGGCCCGCCAGACCTCCAAACCCGTTTATGTCCCGATGATGAGCCCGGTCATAAATTACGCCAACCAATATAAACAGCATGGCGGATATAGTTCCATGGTTGAACATTTGGAATACGGCTCCATTGAGCCCCGCCTG
>JAZFSI010000074.1:0-8299 GCA_036446075.1 Fidelibacterota bacterium | reverse complement strand
ATGCTTAAAATATCTCCACGGGCACGGTTGAAGCGGGAAGCCACCATCACAACCTGGCGTATATTTTCTATTAGTTCCGGGGCTGCTCCCTCCTGTAAAATAATACTGATCTCCATATTGCGCACACTGGACACAACCGGACGTTTTTCCGTATATGTACGAGAAATTATCTTGTCAGAAGTTTTTTCTATGCTTTCAGAATCGTCTCCCGTCTCAGTGGAAATTTCCGGACTTGAATCGGCGGCCCGGTCAAAATCAAATCCTGGGATCGGTACACCGCCCGTAGAGATCGGAGACCTTGATAGAGCCCCTGACCGGCTGCTTTCATTCATTTCTGCAACCCTGTCAGAAAATTGCTCCTGTGGACCTGCGGGGGAATATTTTGTCTGTTCTTCAACCGCAGCGCTCAATTCCAGATCAACGCTGACATCCACCACATATTTGCGGTTATCAATTACTTTTTCCAGCGCGTCCTTGATTCGTTCTCGGAGATTGTTTTCAATCATCAGTTTTTGAGCCAAATACCCGCTTTGCTGCGCAAAGCCGGCGCCCGTAAACATCATTATGGTTATGGCAAGGGTGATTCCCTTATATATCAGCGCCTTCATACCAACTCCCTATTTTCATATTAATTTAATTTCTCGCAAATCCTGTCATTTTTTCATTTTATAAACCCGCTATCACATCCTGCCGTTAAGGAGCAAGAAATGTGATTTCTACTCGGCGATTTCTAGCCTTTTGTTTATCATTCGAATTAAGTTTATTGATTAATTGTGCACTTACAATATCCACAGTGGAACGATCCCGGGGAAGAAATTCACCATAACCCACAGCCTGCAGACGGGTAGGGTCAACGCCCATATTGATAAATAAATTCACTACAGCCGCAGCTCTGGCTCCGGAAAGCTCCCAGTTGGTGGGGTATTTTTCCTGCAGTGACAGGGGCAAAGGATCGCTATCTGTATGGCCTTCAATGGCTACCATAAAATACGAATTTTGAATAGTCGGTTTAATTTTTTCCAATATATCAATTATTCCGCTTTTTGTTGCTGCGGATCCGGATTGAAAACTGATATCAGAAGATATCCCGATAGTTACTCCTTTGGGGCCTGTTGTGACCTCTACCGGTTTTTCCCCTGTTTCGGGATCAGCTTCCATCTTTTTAACCATCTCCTGAGCAGCTTTTTTAATTTCGCTTAGACTCATGGCCTGGCTTTCTTTCTTAATTTTGGTTCCGACGGATTTTCCCATGGAATCGGCCATTTCCTGCAGCTTTACTGGATCTATGGTAGAAATTGCCGCCAAAAGCACAAAAAAAGCAAACAGCAGCGTCATCATATCAGCAAAGGTGCCGAACCACCCCGGTAACCCTTCCTCGACATCCTCCCGGCCTTTTTCAAAAAAATACTTTTGCTCTTTTTTAGTAGCAGCCACTCAGTCTATCCTTCGTCTTTTTTCCACTCTATCGGAGGTATGAACGAGTTCAATTTTTCCCTCACAATAATAGGATGTTTCCGCTGGTGAATCAAGCGCGATGCTTCAACCAGCATATTCTGTAAGGTGCTGGTAAAGGTAATCCTGGTTTTTAGTTTATCCGACATGGGCAGAAAAAACAGATTGGCAAATACAGATCCATAAAATGTAGTGATCAAAGCCGCCGACATACCGATTCCCAATGATTCTGTGCCGCCGCCCTCTCCGCCGAAGCCGGAAAGCATGATCACCAGACCAATTAGGGTTCCGATCATACCCCAAGCCGGTGCCATTACACCCATGGATTTAAACAAACTGGCCTGTGTTTTTTCCCGAACTTCCCGGTATTCAATGCGTGTATATAAAATATCGGTCAATTCTTCCAGGGCATAACCGTCAATAACCATTTGCGCGCCGTCCCTGAAGAAGGGATTTTTTATATTATCAATATTTTTTTCAAGCTCGGCCGTTCCTTTTCTGGCAACTTCTGCCACCTCCACCGCATCGTCAACAACAGTTCCCAATGTTAATTTGCTGCCTTTGAATACCGCGCCCATGGCTGATCCAAGTTTTAAAACATCGCTGAGAGGAAAGGCAACGGAAACGGAAGCAATCATGCCTCCAAAAACGATGGCAAAACTGGGGGCGGAAATGAAACCGCCCATACTGGCGTCCGCGGCAGAAGCGGCCAGAAATATTCCGCCGTATATTGAAACTATACCAACAATTATTCCAACAAGGGTTGCAATATCCATGATTACTCCTTAATAAAACTCGTTGATTTTAACCTGTTCTCATGGAGCGCCTTAAGCACGTTCCTGACGTCATCGTATTCAGGGTCCATGCGCAGGGCCAGATTCCAGTTTATGGTTGCTCTTTGAACATCCCCAAGTTTATAATAGATTGAGCCGCGGCGCGCGTATGCTAAAGCAAGGTTCGGGTTAAGCTCCAGGGCGGCCTCAACTTCCTGCAGAGACCCGCGATAATCTCCTCCATAGAAATATCGTAATGATCGTGATAAATGCCGCATGGCGTCATTCATATTTTTTTCGTTCACGTTCGTATTTAATTTTATGGCCCTGAGGCTATCTTCTAAAAATTTAGAATGCTGTTCCATGGCCGCCAGTCTAATCATGAGGTTTCGCATTTCACTGTTCATCATGCCCATGGAATCCCGGACAATGGTAACGGCCTGATCCGCCATAAGCAGAGTTGTGTCCATTTCTGCACTAAAGCCCTGTATACCCCCGGGAGGCGGAGCGGGCCCTACTCCCGGACCCGTGGGAGAAATACTTCTGGCTACGGCCATGTCTAATCCCAGTGTAATTCCGCCGTGGCCTTCCCAATAACGGGTTTTCCAATCCGGCAATTTTTCTATGTGGGTGAATCCTAGGTTCAGGCGATAATCCGAGGTAAGGGGGATGCGGAGTCCCACATTGATACCCGTACCGTCGAATTCACCCACAATGTCTATACCACCCCATTTATCCATGAAGGGTGTATTTAAAATAATTCCTGCAAATACTCCAGCCTGGGTAGAGGAAGTTGAGGCAGAATCTCTTGCTACCGTATCTGCCGCCCCAAAACCTCCTGTACCGAATCCGATAAAAGTGTTCATGCCGTATTCATTAATAGTTTTTTCGCTGCTGACAACACCGAAAAGAGACAGTTCCTGAGGGTCAAGGCTCAGGCCCGAATTACCATCGTTTTGAAATACAATATCCTGAATACCGATAGAGAAGGAAACATCATTATACACGTAAACCCTGCGCTGGAAATGAAAGCCGAACTCAACCGGGGATCGATATGTAGAAATTTCTAAATTTTCCAGGCGGGTTGTATCGGCGCCCTGGATAGAAGAAAACCCAAAAGTAGTCGTCTCGTTGAAATCAATATTGAAATAGGCGCCTTTGGCTGTATTGAATGGAGCCATATTATGAATCTCTGATCCGAACCCCACCCTGAACAGAAAGGGAGATCTTGATACAGAACTGTAGGGTATTTTCATCATGGGTCCGGGGCGCGTATAGGCCACCCTGACAGAACCATAAAGTGATGAAATAATAATCAAGATGCTTAAGATTTGAAACAATCGTCTCATGGTATAATTTCCGCTTTTTTTAACTCCATTTGAGCCAGGCGCATGTATTCGCTGTCGGGATGATCAGCAACAACAGCGCTAAAGGCCGCAAGCGCCAGTGTTTCCCGGCCCAGCTTACGATACAGTATACCGCTTTGGATCAGGGCATCGTCTATGCGCAGTTCGCCTCTGCTGGTTAATTTATGTAATAGTTTCAGAGCCGCTTTATAATCGCCTATCTGCTGAAGTGCGTCTGCCATCCAGTACATAATGTTTTCTACGGTTCTCGGCGGGGCAGCGGCTAGCTCAAGTTTAGAAAATTTATCTATTGCAGACCGGTAATCTTCCCGCTGATAGGCAAAAACGCCGGACATATAAAGTGAATGGTCAAAATTAACCGGGGTGATTTTATGGACAATTTCCGGTGATTCAGATAATTCCGGAGCCGGCTTAAGTTCAATTTTCTTAAGTTTTACGTCAGGTTTTGTCTTTTTTCTCTCAAGCGCTAAATTCGGACCTTTTTCGGCGGGCAGTTTCAGAGGATCCGGAATTTCTGTTCTAATTAGAGCGATTTCTTTCTGCAGGCTGGCATTTTCCTGCCTTAATCCTTCAATTTTCTGGTTAAATGAAGTTTCCAGATTTTGCAGGCGGCTGCTTATCCTGTCCAGAGCCGTAAGCATTTCTTTTGAAGAAGCCATATACACCGCTCCGCTCTCAACTTTTTTCAACCGAAAGGCTACTTCCTTCGAAGGGGCTTTAACCACGCGGGAATAAGATTCTCCACCCCGGACCGGTTCAATTACAATGCCCAGATCCAGAAAGAAAATTTCAGATAAAGGATCTGATTCTATTTGAGCCGAAAGACTTCCGGATAGAAAGAATACCGGCAGGAAGGTTAACAATGCCCTATTAAAATCCATTATTGATATTCTTCCCAGTCAATAACATAAGAATAACCGATAAATGAACCAAAATCGTGTGGTACGTATAATTCGAAAGATCCGCTGGCCCCCGGAAGCAGGGTGGCGTCCGTAGTAATTCCGGAAGCAAAAGTATGATATCCGCCCCGCACAAATGTGGTCATGGTTTTTGTTTCACCGCTCCAGTTGGTGCGGAAAACAAAATCTACTTTTACAAAATCAGATCGACGGCCTCCAATGTTTTTAATTTCACCGGAAAAGATTACATTGCCCTGGTTGTCTTTCCTTTCACTGATATTGCCCACCAGTACACAATTGGCTGAATATTTATTATAGGATTCTTTTGAAGAACCGGAGGAAGTATATTTCGGCTCGGCCAATTTGGGCATGGGAGGGGGCGTATAACTGTCTCTAACCTGTTCGGGCACATATTCCTGCTGTTCTTCCGTAACGACATTATCAATTATTCTGACCACATCGACACGATTTATGATCAGGTAACCCACCAGGGTTTCCACCTTTATGGTTTCTTCATCCTGATAAACCACCTTACCGAATAAAGTTGTGCCGTTTTTTAAGATAATTTCTTTGGAATATATGGCCAGGGGATTCACCCACATTTTGCTGAGTGCCTTCAGATTTTCCATTTCCTCATTCAAATACTTGAGCTCGGCGCTCATTTTTTTAATCTCAAAGCTGAGTTCATTTAAGACATAGTCTTTTCCGGGATCAGGTTTGAATTCAATATCCCCGGGGCCGGGGCCATCCTGGGGTTCTCCCGCCGCAATTTCCAGAGCACTATCTTCCGGAAGGGCACTTTTTTCGGAGGGTCCAATCTCTCCTAATTTTAGATTTTTATCCTTTACTTCCAGATTTTTTGTGATTTTACCCTGGTCAGGGCTTTCCGCCTCGATGGAATATTTTCCTGCTAAAACTTTTTTAAATTCAAATTTACCGCCGCCTCGTCCGATTCCTTTTTTAGAGGTCTGGGTTCTCTGGACCTCTGTACCATCTTCCTGAAGCAGTAAAACTGTAGTTTTAGATATGCCTTTTCCTTCATTATCTACAATTTGACCGGAAATTTTTTGTGTATCTTGAGCGGTCAGATTTACAGTGTATAGAACACAAAATACCGCATAGAGAATTCTTTTCATGAGGATACTCTTTACCATTTATAATTACCTCGGATGTTTGCCTGTCTAACAACTCCGCGCGTCAGACACTCGCAAGTTTAGTACCAATCCCTTCCTGAATCAAGTAAAAAAACCCGGGTGCCTGGGGCAGGAAAGATGCTTTTAATTATTATGGATTATTTCCAAAAATCATCAAATACGGCTTTACGCTTTATTAAGTCTGTACGATCCTTTTTTAATGAGATCAAAAGACTATCGGATACAAAAAGATTTAAGGATTTATCAAAAGCCTCCAGAATCAGTTCAAAATCCATTTCGTCTTTTTTTACATAACATTTAGCCATCCAATAATGGGGCTCGCCCATAGTATCTATAATAGCGGCTGCCCGGCCGAAAAACAGCAAAGCATCCCATAATTCATTTTCGCCGCCCTTATTATATAACCGCCGCCCTTCATCCATGGCCATAAAGTAACGTGCTTCTGTATGTCCCGGATCCAGTTTAAGAATTTTTCCGTATTCATTTTTGCGGTTTCCCCTGCGTCCCAGGCTTAAATGTGCTCTGATCAAAGCAGCTTTTAATTCAGAATCTTCAGGTCTTTGGGACAGGAGACTGTCTTCCATGGCAATTAACTCCTGGGGATTATTCTCCGCCAGACTTAAATAGGTCGGGCTGCATCCGCTAATCCAGATGATAAAGGCGCCAAAAACCGCAGAGAAGCAAAAATTTGGTTTTATGATTATTTTTCTACCTTGCAAGGCTCTCAATAATATTTGCCCGTCCCCGCCACGCCAAAATTACCACAGCCAAATATAGGTAACTGCTCCATTTTTACGCCCGAGATCAGGATCATAGGGACTATTGCATTCGGTCCGCATAGCCACTGTTTCGGAATGAAAAATATCATAATCCTCGCCCTTGATTATGGCCTGGAAACGCCCTTTCTGGCTCTCACACCAGTCTCGCACGCCGGCCTTCAGGGCGCCTCTGCCGTGTCCGTGTATTACCTTGATTGCTTTTATTTTATTCCCGTGAACAGCATTGCTGACCTCGACTTCCAGGGTCGAGATGGCATAATCCAGGCTGAAACCCCTGTGACCAATATCCAATATTTTAAATTTTGTATTTAACTTCATACGGGTCAAATATCCAAAAGAACATTTATAATCATACCTCAAGTTTCCATAATTTTTACAACAAAAATAAAGGTCTATCATGGAATATATAATATTAGGGCGTACCGGCGTAAAAGTTCCACGCATAAGTTTAGGAACCTGGTCTTACGGCGGAGCCGCTGAATCTCATGGACTGGGAGTGGGCTGGGCTAACCAAATCGATGCAGATTCCAGAAATGCTCTAACAGCAGCCCATGATTCCGGAATTAATCACTGGGATACTGCCGATGTCTACGGCAGCGGCCGTTCAGAGAAAATTATTGGATCCATGTGGTCTGATATTCCGCGTCAGCAAATTTTTTTAGCCACAAAAGTTGGATGGGATTCGGGTCCCCATAAACATTGGTATCATCCGCAGTATATGCGAAAAAAGATGGAAGAATCACTTATAAATCTAAAAACTGAATGTGTTGATTTAATATATCTCCACCATTGCAATTTCGGAGATGAGGGTGAATTTTTTGATGATGCTCTGGAAGCTGTTCGCCGGTTTCAGGAAGAAGGGAAAACCCGTTTTCTGGGACTTTCTGACTGGTCTAACTCTAAAATTTTAAATTTCATAAAAGCTGCCGATCCGGACGTGGTCCAGCCCTATCGAAATGTAATGGACGATAATTATCTCTCCAGCGGGCTCAAAGAGTACATTGAAAAAAACAATCTGGGCGTATGTTTTTTCTCACCCTTGAAACATGGTCTTTTAACCGGTAAATACACAGAAATTCCAAAGTTTGAAAAAGGTGATTTCCGTCAAACCATTAAAGCCTTTAAAAAGCCGGACCTAATAAAAAAAATGCAGGCCAACAAAACTCTGCTGGAAAAACATTTCGCCTCTCATCCCGAACCGGTACTGAGGGGCCTGGTAGATGCACTTTTAACCAATGTTTCCGGCGGCTGTGTTTTGCTGGGACAGCGCAATCTCGAGCAGGTTAAATCCGCAGCCGTCCTGGGACAGGCCCTTTCTCAGGAAGATGCCGCCTGGGTAAGGGAATTGTATGGGGAGGGGGAAGTGACGAGTGACGAGTGACGGGTGACGAGTAAAATCAGAGGTTTTCCGTAACGGGTAATAAGCGGGAAAATGAAGATAAAAAGAAAAAGATAAAAGATTAAAAAGTTCTGTCTTTGCGAGAAAGTTTACGACCGCGGCAATCCCCTAATTGAAAAATCTGTGATTTTTTCTTCACGGAAAATATTTTCCCATCACCACTCACGGGAAAATTCTCTGAATTTTCCTCCTCACGTAAAAAATTCATTGAATTTTTTACCATTACCCGTCACTCGTCACCCGTCACTTTTCTTATATCAAACGGCTCAATGAATATTGTCTTAAAAGACCAGCATAAAAATAGGACTGAAGGCCAGCATGATGAATATACTTAAATAAACCACTTCCCTTTTAATTGCTTTTGATAATTTCATTTTTCATCCTTTAGCTTAATTTTTCCAATTGCCTTTTAGTCACAATCAGTGCACTCCAGACCTTTTTTAGTCATGAGCCAGGTATGGTTAACCATGGCCCGA
>JAZFSI010000073.1:0-8293 GCA_036446075.1 Fidelibacterota bacterium | reverse complement strand
CAATGTGATTCAGGAGGCGCCGCTTGGATTCACGTGGATGTTATGGATAATCATTTTGTCCCAAACCTTACAATTGGTCCCCCTGTAGTAAAATCTTTACGCCCGTTTACTTCTAAAATTCTGGATGTGCACCTGATGGTGTCTGAACCTGAAAAATTGATTGAACCATTTATAAGGGCAGGGGCTGATAATATAACCTTTCATATTGAGGCAGCGCATAAACCGGAAGAAATAATTAATTTAATAAAATCTGCAGACAAGACAGCTGGTATTTCCCTTAAACCGGGGACACCTCTGCATATAATTGAAAAATATCTGGATTCGATCGACCTAGTTTTGATTATGAGTGTAGAGCCCGGTTTCGGCGGGCAGGGATATATTAATGGATCAACGGAAAAAATCCGGGAATTGCGGAAATTGCTCGATAAAAAGGGCTTAGAAAAAGTATTAATTGAAGTCGACGGCGGCGTTAAACTGGTAAATGCCGGAGAGATTTTAAATGCCGGAGCAGATATTCTGGTGGCTGGAGAAGAAGTGTTCAAAGCTGCGCACCCTGTTAATGTTATGAAGCAGTTTATGCATTTGGGCAGTAAGCATTAAAACGCTTAAATTTTAGCCTGAATAATAATTATTTTAATGTTTAAGTAGGCCGAAAGCAAAATATATGAAAATGAGAATAATATGAGAAATTACCTGGAAATTGACAGCTTTTCCGAATGGAGTAAAGAAGAAAAAGATTATTTTACAATAGCTGTGCTTAAGGGATTAATCATGGATGGGGTGGCCATGGCTAATTCAGGCCATCCGGGAGGAGCTTTTTCGTCGGCAGATTTTGCCTATATTTTATTTTCGGATTTTTTGAAATTTAATCCGAATGATCCGGATTGGTTCCCCAGGGATAGATTTGTTCTTTCCGCAGGTCATGAATCAATGCTGCTTTACAGCCTGTTATCCATGCTGGGCTGGTTAACCATAGAAGATTTAAAAAAGTTTCGACAATTAAAAAGTCTTACTCCGGGACATCCGGAAGTAGATCTTCCGGGTGTGGAGGCAACTACCGGTCCGCTGGGGCAGGGTTTCGCCATGGGTACCGGCATGGCCGTAGCTGAATCAATGCTGCGCTTCCAGCTGGCGCGTCATTCAGAAAAAGCGGATGAACTTTTGGGACATTTCACCTATGTTTTGGCAGGTGACGGAGATATGCAGGAACCGATTACTATGGGTGCGAGCGCCTTGGCCGGTCATTGGGGAATATCCAGGTTAATTGTTTTTTATGACGCGAATGATGCTCAGATATCAGGACCTGCTGCTCGTTCTGATTCTAGCAATTATGCTCAAATTTTTGAAGGTTTCAACTGGCATGTCCAGGAAATAGATGGTCATGACCATACTCAAATCAGAGCAGCAATTGAGAAAGCTCAAGTCGTAGATCGACCCAGTATTATAATCGGTAAAACTGTAATGGCCTATGGAACAGCAAATATGGAAGGTTGGTTTGAAACCCATGGCGCACCTCTGCCGCCTGAGGAAATTAAGGCCACTAAGGTAAAACTCGGTCTGCCTGAGGAAGATTTTTATTTTCCTGCTGAAGCGGTTGAGTATTTTAAACACCGCTGCGATAGTTTAAACAGCCTGGTTTCTACCTGGTCGGATTTATTGAAAACTGAAAAAAATAGTCTTCAGGTTAAAAAATTCTGGCAGCAATGTTTAAATGCTGAAATTCCAGCTTTAGAGTTGCCGGATTTTAAATCCGAATCTAAAATGGCTACTCGAAAAGCCTTTGGTCTAACCCTGGATATTTTTGCCCGGCAGTTACCAAATCTTGTGGGCGGATCTGCAGACTTGGAGCCTTCGAATTATACGGGAAATTTTGCAGATTCATGGGGAGATTTTCAAAAGGGAAACAGGCTGGGCCGAAATTTTGCCTTTGGAGTTCGTGAATTTCCCATGGCCGGAATTTTAAATGGTTTGGCCTTGCATGGGGGGCTGCTTCCTT
Organism: Fidelibacterota bacterium; assembly: GCA_036446075.1. Taxonomy (GTDB): domain Bacteria; phylum Fidelibacterota; class Marinisomatia; order Marinisomatales; family TCS55; genus JAZFSI01. Next base: position 6,297 of record JAZFSI010000073.1, on the reverse strand, counting down.
TTGGCGGAACCTTTTTGGTTTTTTCTGATTATGAACGGCCGGCCCTGCGCCTGGCGGCAATACAGAAGCTGAAAGTAATTCATGAATTCACCCATGATTCCTTTTATGTGGGCGAAGACGGTCCTACACATCAGCCAGTTGAGCAAATCATGAGCTTGAGATGCATCCCGGATTTACAGGTTTTTCGCCCTGCGGATGCAAATGAAACAGCAGCAGCTTTTGAAATTGCCCTAAGATCCGAATCTGTACCCAGCACATTATTGTTAACACGGCAGAATGTTCCCCTGTTGGATCTGCCCCCGGATAAAATTAAGTCAGGAGTAAAAAAAGGGGCCTACATTGTTAAAACCTGTGATGGTCCGCCGGATATAATATTTCTGGCTACCGGTTCCGAGGTTTCTTTAGCCCTTAATGTCGCTTCAAGAATGGATGATAAACGCATCAGGGTAATCAGCATGCCCTGCTGGGAGATTTTTGAACAGCAATCTAAATTATACCGGGACAATCTGATATTTAACAACGAAGCAATTCGAATATCACTGGAAGCCGGTATTACACAGGGATGGTCTCAATATATAAATTCAAAAGGTCTTTCAATTGGAATTAATCAGTACGGCGCTTCCGCTCCGGCTCAGAAACTGGAAAAGTATTTTGGATTTACAGCAGAACAAATTGAAAAAAGAATTAGAAAACATTTTGAGAATATTTTACAACCGGGAGATAAAAAATGAAAATTCATGTGGGCGCTGATCATGCTGGATTTGAACTTAAAGCAGCCCTGACTATTTTTCTTAAAGACCAGGGGCATGTTGTTACAGATCATGGCGCTTTTGATTATAATGCTCTTGACGATTATCCTGATTTTATATATCCCTGTGCCAGGGCTGTAGCTGAAGATCCCGGCAGTCGTGGAATTATTCTGGGCGGATCAGGACAGGGAGAAGCCATGACCGCCAATCGTGTGCCCGGAATCAGAGCCGCGGTTTATTATAACGGCCCGCAGGATATAATTATACTCTCCAGAAAACATAATGATGCAAATATTCTTTCCCTGGGGGCCAGATTCCTCAGCCGGGAGAAAATTTTCCAGGTGATTGAAATTTGGCTTTTGGAGCCTTTTGAAGGGGGACGGCACCAAAGCAGAATTAAAAAAATTGATGGGAATAACTAAATTATTTTTACAGTTTAGAATAGTTTATCCAAAACTTTTGATTATTAAGATTTACTTATTTTTTTTATCAATTCCAGGTCAGTTACTGTATTCATATTAGTAAATAATTTACTTTGATCTCCAAAATCAACCTCTAAATAAGCAGCGGAATCAATCAATTTCTGCAAGCTGAATTCTCCTTCTAAAATCATTGATTCACACTTTTTTAGAAGATTTCTATGATAAAAAGCACAAGTAGGTTCAAGCCCATTTATTGTATGCGGAATAATAACGTTATTTTCCGGCTCCAGCGCTGCCCAGAGTTTCCTGATTATTGAACTGGTTAATAATGGCAAATCGCAGGAAAGCAGTAAATTCCAATCTGAGTCTGTCTTTTTTAAGGCTGTGTAAAGACCATTAATAGGAGCATCAAAGTTGAAATGATCAATAATCATCGGTTTATCAATTTCTGCTTCTTTTTGTTTCCCAATTATGGTTTTATGGGAAAAATCATAACATAAATTCCATAATTTATCCAATATAGTCTGTCCGGCAATTCTGGTTTTCCATTTGGGAGATCCAAAACGACTGCTTTTCCCTCCAATTAATATAAATGCATGGGCATTGATTTGATTTTTATTGACCATAATTGAGTTACAAGTTAAGAAAAAGAAGCCAGTCTTCAGAGGGGAGAAATTGGGAAACAAAAAGTGACGGGTTACGAGTGACGAGTGACGAGCGGGAAAAAAAGATCAGTTTTCAGAACTCAGAAATCAGAGGGGAAATGAGTGACATGGTGAAATTCTTATAAGAATTTCCCGTCACGGGTGACAGGAAAAATTCTACTTAAGGACTTGAGTTAGCAACGCAAAGCGGAGCTGACTTAAGAACTGAAGAAGACAAAATAGATTTAAGAGTAATAAGTATAAATAGACCTTGCCATCAACTTAAAAATTTATTATTTTTATAATAGGATTATATTATCCTATCTTCCTGATATAAAATTCTATATCTGTAAGAAATTTGAAAACCTTACATTTTTTTTAAGGGGGAAGCCAATAAATAAAGAGGAGATATGACTTCAGCAAATAACAATCAGACTTATGCAGATTCAGGTAGTAAAATATTAGAATCCCTGGATCAATCGCACGTCATTTATACCATGGTCAGGGAACACCAGTTAATATTGGAAACTCTTTCTTCCTTGAATACAGCCCGCATAGAATTAAATGCCATTACCGAAAAAGAAATGGACGCAGAGAGGGCGAAGACCATTTTAGCCTTGGCGCACAAAGTGATTGGGGCCGAAAATCATCACTTGCGCGAAGAACAGGCTCTATTTCCAAAATTGAGAGAATTTGGATTATCAGGACCGACGAATGTTATGGAAATGGAACATAAGGCTATTCGCGACTACAAGCGCAAATTGCTGGAATCGGCCCAGGAATATGAAAACTGCTCATTTAAGGATTATCAAAGCCACCTGGATTTCTTTATCGCAGGATTAACCCAAATGCTTGCGGATCATATCCATAAGGAGAATGACATTCTTTATCCTATGGCACTTAATACTATTTCTGACCCTGAAATCTGGTTGGATATGAGAAAAAAATGCGATGATATCGGGTACTGCAGTTTTACTCCCGATCTTGGAATTGAATTAGGAAAATCTGATACTTAAGAATTAAGTTCACTTGGTTTCTCTAAGCTGACTGACCTAAAGTACAGAAATTGTATTAGGGTTTGAAGCCGTTACGGTCCCGATAGAAATATCAGGATTTGCTCCCGACCCTCGAAGAATTTCGAGGTGACTTGGAAAGAGATTGGAAAATAAATTAAATATATCAACTGATTCTGTCCAGTCCGGACCCCCGGCCAATATCCTGGTAGACAAATTCGGCCGCAACTTCAATTATTTGCGGATTGCTGTAAATGAAGTCTGCAATCTGCGGTGTATTTACTGCATGCCGGAACAAGGGCTGGATTTTAAATCCCCGGCGCATCTGCTTCAAGATGAAGAAATTATCCGCATTTTAAAAATTTCTGCTGAACTGGGTGTAAACAAGATCCGCTTTACCGGGGGAGAGCCCCTTCTTTATCCGCGCTTGCCGCAGCTGATAAAGGCGGCTGTTTCCATGGGTTCCATTAATTCTGTTAACCTGACCACAAATGGGATTTTACTGGAGCAAAGAGCAGCTTCTTTGAAAAAAGCCGGACTGGCAGGGCTGAATATAAGCCTGGACACTCTTCAAGAAAAAAAATTCGGGCAAATCACCAGGCGGAATGAACTTTCCCGGGTTTTAAATGGATTGGAAGCAGCTAAATCATTGCACTTTTCCAGTTTGAAAATAAATATTGTTGTAATGAAAGGATTTAACGACGATGAATTATTTAATTTTGTAGAATTGACCAGAGATTACCCTCTTACGGTTCGTTTTATTGAATTAATGCCTTTCGATTCACATCAAATCTGGAAAACAGGGAAATTTTTAAGCGGGGATCATATCCTGGAAAAATTAACACATAAATATCCGGTTCTGGAAAAGGCCGTTGGTACGCGGACAGAATATAATATTTTTCAAATTCCGGAATATGAAGGTAAAGTAGCTATAATTCCGGCCTTTAGCAGGACTATTTGCCAGTTATGTAATCGTCTGAGAATCACTGCTGACGGAAAGATTCGGAATTGTTTATTCGCCCATAATGAAATTGATATCCTCCAGCATATGCGCCAGGGCGGAACAGATTTAGAAATATCAGCAATGTTAAGATCAGCCATGTGGAATAAACATGAAAATGGCTGGGCAGCCCAGAAAACAGGCCGGGAGTTAAGGCCCAGTATGGCTCAAATTGGAGGGTGAAAATTGTGTCTGCAAAAATTCAAAAGAAATTCAGTCATTTAAATACCAAGGGCGATGTAGTAATGGTTGACGTTACCAAAAAATTAATAACGGAACGTTCAGCTTCAGCTGTAGGAAAGATTTCTCTTTTACCCGAAACAATTAAAGCACTTCGCCAAAATTCACTGCCCAAAGGCAATGTATTAACAACTGCAAAGCTGGCCGGAATCCAAGCCGCAAAAAAAACAGCTGAATTAATCCCCCTATGTCATACCTTGAACCTGACCTGGGTTAACATTGATTTTAATATTGAACCTGACGGAATCGGTATTATTTCCACAGTAAAAACCAGGCAGGCGACAGGTGTTGAGATGGAGGCTTTAACGGCCGTATCCATGGCCGCCCTGACAATTTATGATATGTGTAAAGCAGTTGATAAAAATATGCTCATTACAGGTATTGAATTAAAAGAAAAGAAAGGCGGAAAATCTTCCCATGCAACTGCTTATAGACCCAGGATGGGAATAATTACGATTAGCGACAGTTTAGCTGCCGGAAAAGGAACAGATATATCCGGCCAAATTTTAAAAGAAGGTTTTTCCGGGGCCGGCTGTATTATAGACCACAGCGCACTTTTACCGGATGGATCTTCGAAATTAAATACTATCTTAAAAAAATGGATTAAAGCTGGTATTGAATTAGTAATTACAACCGGCGGTACCGGATTAGGACCGCGTGATTTAACCATTGATGCTGTTGAAGCCCTGGTAGATGAACGCTTACCCGGGGTGGAGCAGGCGCTGCATGCCCTGGGCCGGGAACAAGTGAATACAGCCATGTTGAGCAGACTGCTGGCTGGAAAGAAAGATAAAGCGATTATTATTTGCCTGCCGGGAAGTCCCGCCGCTGTAAAAGATGCTTTAAGAGTATTAATACCGGCAATTTTTCATGCATTTCACATGCTTAAGGGGGAAAAACATTGAAAAAAACAATCCGGAAATATTCAATTAATACATAATTATTATACTTTTAATCCATGGAAATTTATCTTCCTATAATATTTTTTCTGGTTGCCTTAATTTATTCCAGCGTAGGTCTTGGCGGCGGTTCTTCTTATACGGCAATTATGGCTATTTTGGGAGTTAATTATCTATTAATACCTTCCATCTCTCTGGCACTTAATTTGATTGTGACATTAATTGGGAGTTTTCATTTTATTCGTAAGGGTCACTTCCGTCTAAATTTAATTTTACCCTTTTTAATAACTTCCATTCCATTTTCCTATATGGCGGGAACTTTGAATTTGCCAAAAAATATTTTTTACAGTTTACTTCTTGTAACCCTGATTTTCATCGCTGTTCGAATTTATATCCTCTCCAACATGAAAATAACATACACGCTGAGGGGTTACAGGAAATGGATATTTTCAATTGGTCTGGGCGCAATCCTGGGTTTTATTGCAGGGGCAGTGGGTATCGGCGGGGGTATTTACCTGGTTCCTCTAATAATTATTTTTAGATTAGGATCAGAGAAGGAAGCGGCAGCATCCGGTACAATTTTTATATTTTTAAATTCAATAGCAGGGCTCAGTGCCCGGCTTCAGGAGGGATTATTTGACATAAATATGATTCTGCCCCTGGGCGCTGCGGTAATTATAGGCGGATTTACAGGCTCATGGCTGGGATCTTCCAGGTTTGACCCAGGTACTATTCAGCGTATAATGGGCTTGGTTATAATGATTGCCATTGTATTTTTGTCACAAAAATTATTTTTTCAATAAGATTGAATTACATGTCGAAAATGAAAATTATTTCAGTATTGGAGGCACGGGCTTTAATAGCAGGAAATACGGTCTCGGCCAAGCTTGAATTTGAGTCAATCGAAAAATTATCCGGCCGTATTTTAGGTGAAAATGTGTACGCACCCTTTCCCGCACCTCTTTTTGATAATTCAGCCATGGATGGATTTGCCCTGCGGTCGCTGGATACGCGGGGATCATCTTTAAAAACACCGGTACTGCTTAAGCTAAAAGGAGTAATTCCGGCCGGATTCTCAGGAAAACTGGATATTAGCGCCGGAGAATGTGCCCAATGCATGACCGGAGCTCCTATCCCTGCCGGAGCAGATGCAGTCGTACCGGTCGAAAATACCAGCGGATTTGAACAGTCCGGTCCCGTAAATATTTTTTTAGAAACCAAAGCAGGCCGCCATATCCGGTATAAAGGGGAAGAAACAAAAAAGGGTGAATTATTAATTAAAAAAGGTACCATGATTTCTCCCACGGAATTAGGGATTCTGGCTACTTTT
>JAZFSI010000072.1:0-11492 GCA_036446075.1 Fidelibacterota bacterium | reverse complement strand
TGAATAATTGGGAAAGGTGACGGGTGAAGAAGAATTCAGAAGTCAGAGAGCAGAGGTCAGAAGGGAAAGTGACGAGTGACGGGTGACGCGTTACGAGTAAAAAAAGAAATCAATTGGTCAATACAGTCAACGCACCACATCGCTCTCTTCATGGTAAGTAGAATTAAAAAGGGGAAAAGAAGATAAAAAAATAAAGAAAAAATTATTCCAATTCTTGAGGAAGCGGCGCGAAGGGCAATGACATTTTCATTTTATTCTTAGCCTATTACGGAAAATTTTCTAAATTTTCCCCTTCACGTAAAAATTCACTGAATTTTTACCCTCACCTGTCACGAAAAATCTCTGATTTTTCTCCTCACGTAAAAAATTCGGAGAATTTTTTACCATTACCCGTTACATAAAAAATCAAATAGAAATTTTTAAAACTCTGTGATCTCCGTTATAATCAGATAACAGTTCTAATTCCGTAAAACCGGCATCGGCGAAAATAGATTTGACTAATAAGGAGTGATCTCCCATTCCAGTCTCAACAACCAGCCAGCCCCCTTTTTTAATTATCCGGGACGCAATGGCAGCGTAATGTTTGTAAAACGAAAGACCATCCCTGTCATCGGTTAAAGCAGCTTTTGGTTCGTAATCACGAACTTCTTCCATGATGTTCTCCATTTCTGTCAATGGAATATAGGGGGGATTAGAAAGTGCAATATCAAACAACCCATCCGGCAGTGTCTGCATAATATCAATTTTTTCAAATGAAATATTATTCAATTTATTCAAGTTGGAATTTTGTTTCGCAATTTTCAGTGCAGCTTCTGAATTGTCCAGAGCTGTCACTTGTGCCAGGGGCAATTCCGCTGCTACTGCAATTGCTATACATCCGGAACCTGTTCCGATATCAAGAACTCTGGGCGCTTCTATGTTTCCAATGGCATGCAAAGCAACATCCACCAGCCTCTCCGTTTCCGGCCTGGGGATCAATACTTCAGGACTAACAATTAAGGCATGGCCGTAGAATTCACTTTTTCCGGTAATATATTGAACCGGTTCATGTTTTAATCTGCGCAGAATCCAACTTTTTAAGGTAGCTAATTGGATCCCGGTCAGATGATCTTCAAAATGAGTATAAAGATCAATGCGTTTATAATCAAAAAGGTCACACAACATCAATTCTATTTCTCTTTTGGGGTATTCAAAATCCTTGGATTTAAAATAATCTTCACCCCAGCGGAGCATATCAATCATCCTCCAGATTTTTGATTTATCGGAGGCCAGACCCATGTCAATGGGAGGATGCTAACTGAGTTTGTTGTTCTGCCAATTTTAATTCTTCGATCAAATGACCGATATCTCCGTCCATGGCAGCTTCCAAATGATAGCTCGTAAAATTAATACGGTGATCGGTAATCCGGCCCTGGGGAAAATTATAGGTACGGATTTTCGCTGAACGATCCCCGGTAGAAACCATGGACTTCCTTGATTCGGCTCGTTCACTGGCAATACGCTCCTGTTCATTCGCCAATAATCTGGCGCGCAGCACTTTCAAGGCGGCAGCTTTATTTTTATGCTGAGAAGACTCGTCCTGGCAGGTAACCACCAGTCCTGTGGGGAGGTGTGTAATCCGAATTGCCGATTCGGTTTTGTTAACATGCTGTCCACCGGCGCCGCTGGCCCGGAATGTGTCAATTTTTAAATCTGAATCTACAACTTCAACGTCAGCTTCTTCGGCCTCCGGTAGAATGGCAACTGTAGCAGCCGATGTATGTACCCTCCCGCCGGTTTCCGTTTTCGGCACTCGCTGCACCCGATGTACCCCGCTCTCAAACTTTAATAATCCATAGGCGCCCTTGCCCTGTACAGAAAACACTACTTCCTTGAATCCGCCGATTCCGGTTTCATTCAGGCTTATAACTTCATATTTCCAATTATTACGTTCTGCAAAACGAACGTACAAACGATAGAGGTCTGCGGCAAACAAAGCCGCTTCATCTCCGCCTGTACCGCCCCTGATTTCGATAATTATATTTTTATCGTCGGTGGGATCCCGTGGAATCATAAGGACTTTCAATTCATCTTCTATTTTTAAAAGTGTATTTTCCAGGTCTTCAATTTCGCCTGAGGCCAGTTCTTTTAATTCTTCATCATCTCCGCTTATAATTATCCTGTCGTCCTCAATTTGTCTGGATAAGGATACATAAACTCTGGCTTTTTCAACTATGGGTTCCAGGTGTTTTATCTCTTTTGCCAGCTCAGTTAATTTTGCCTGATTGCTGAGGACATCTTTATCCAGCATGGATTTTTCTATCCCTTCGAAACGGTTAATAATCTCCAACATTTTCTTAAGCATTAGATTGCATCCGCAACATATTCTTTCCCAACCATTTCAGCATATTTATCACCGAAAGCAGCTTCCAGCGCCGCCAATGCGACCTCAACCATTTCATCGTCCGGCGGTCTGGTGGTTATTTTTTGCAGCCATAATCCCGGTGCGCGTAATATACGAAATAAAATGTTTTTCCCGTTTCTCGCACTGACTTTTATAAATTCAAAAGACAAACCTGCTACCAGCGGCATTAAACAAAGATGAAATCCCATTCGAATAGGAATGCTGATAAATCCCAAAATATTTAAAATAAGCATATCAATAACCGCAAACACCAAAATAGCAGATATTAAAACTACAAACAGAAAACTTGTACCGCAGCGCGGGTGTTCCGTTGGGAAAGATTGTGCATTGGCTATTGATATATCTTTTCCTGATTCAAAATTATATATTACTCTGTGTTCAGCTCCATGATATTGAAACAGTCTTTTTACATCCTGCATTAAAGAAATAAGAATAAGGTAAAGAATAAAAAAAGTAATCCTGAATAATCCTGACACAAGATTAAATATGAGGGCTTCTCTTTCGATGTCAAAAATACGTGTAGTTATCCAAATCGGAGCCAGCATAAACAGCACTACTGCCAAAGCCAGGGCCAGCAGTGTAGAAATATATTCAGTTGCTTTAGCCGGTTTTTCTGCTTCACTTTTGGGCGCGGCAATGCCTGCAGACCATTGTAAGGTTGACATTCCTATTTTCAAGGCTTCAAACAGACCAGCCATTCCTCGCAAAACAGGTAATTTCCAAAAGCGGAATCGTTCCGCCAATGATTGATATTCATGGCGGTTTATCTGTATAATGCCTTCAGAATCCCGGACGGCTGTAGCGTATGCTCCCGGAACCCGCATCATTACTCCCTCGATCACGGCCTGGCCTCCGACAAAGATAGAAGGTTTCATTAAGGCGAAAATGATTTTCATAAATTTAAACAGATTCCCTTTTCTCCGCCGGGAGAAAAGAAATGTCGTATTTATTTAGTTTTTTTTCCGTATTTGGTATAAAACTTTTCAATTCGTCCGGCTGTATCCACCAATTTCTGTTTCCCTGTATAAAAAGGGTGGCATTCAGAGCAAATATCTATTCTTTGATCGCCGATCGTGCTGAAAACTTCAAATGTATTTCCGCAGGAACAATGGACAGAACTTTTTTTATTTTCCGGATGGATATCTGTTTTCATCAGATTTCTCCTTTATTTTTTAATTTTTTCAAAACTTTTTTTATGCGGCCGATTCCTTTTTCCATGGTTTTATCATTAACCGTAAATGAAAAACGCAAAAACCCCGGCGCTCCAAATCCGTCCCCCGGTATTGTTACCACATTTGCGAATGTTAAAAGATAGTCGCTCAAATCAAAAGAATCTTTAATCAATTTACCTTCTGCATATTTTCCCAAATAGGCCGAAATATCAGGAAAGGCATAAAATGCTCCTTTTGGAGTTGCACATGAAAGGCCGGGTATTTCATTCAACAGAGATACCATTAGATCCCTGCGCTGCTCGAATATTTCCAGAATTTTTTCAACTTCTTTCTGGTCTCCGCTTAAAGCTTCCACGGCGGCTTTCTGGCCAATTGAATTAGCGCAGGACGTGGCCTGCCCTTGAATTTTGGCCATGGCTTTAATTACCTGAGATGGTCCAAATGAATAACCAATGCGCCATCCGGTCATGGCATAAGTTTTGGAAAGGCTCATACAGGTAATTATGCGGGCCTTAATTCCATACTCCAAATTCAGTCTTTCAGCGATTTTAAATTCATGTTTATAAACGAAACGTTCATAACATTCATCAGCAATGACAGTCCAATTATTTTTACTTGCTAATTTTAGAATTTTTACAATTGTTTCTTCAGACCAGATAGCCCCGGTCGGGTTTGAGGGAGAATTGATAATAATCCCTTTAATGTCCGGTCCAACAAATTTATTATCATCAAAATCCGGTTCAAAATTATCCCGGGCGAATGTGTTAATAATCACGGGTTCGGCATCAGCAAGGGTCACAAAGGCGGGAAAGGAAACCCAATAGGGCGCAAACACAAGTACTTTATCTCCTCTTTGAAACAGGGCCTGACAAGCCAGGTATAAGCTCTGCTTCTCTCCATTAGAAATAAGCACATTAGACGGGTAAATTTCCAGGGCATTTTCTCTTTTAAGCTTTTGGCAGACCGCTTTCCGTAATTCGAGCATACCGGCTCCGGCTGTATATTTTGTAAAGCCTTCATCCATAGCTCTTTTGGCTGCTTGACGAATATTTTCCGGTGTGTTAAAATCCGGTTCTCCGGCCCCGAAATTAACTATATCAATACCCTGGGAACGAAGTTCTGCTGCGCGAGTGATCATTTCGAGAGTGAACGAGGGCTTTACGCGCTGCACGCGTTGAGTAAGCTCTAACATTAAAAAATATTACCTATAACTTATGCTGTTTTTTATGAAATTCAGCAGTATTGAAATTAGATTCATTCGAGATTTTTTCACCCGATTTTTGGGGTGATTTCGGGCGTGGTTTGCTTTTCTTCCGAGGCCGCACAGGCGCCTTGACTTCATTTTCCATATTATCATCTTCAATGCTGAATTCTTCCGAAAGAATTTTTTTCGATCTTTTTATTTCAGACGCTTTTTTTCGAATATCTTTCTGGCGAGGACGGGGCACTTTCTCAACATCAATCTCCTGCACATCAGATTCAGCCATTTCTAATTCCGGTTCTTTTAAATTATCTGGTTTTGATTCACTTTTTTTAAGTTCCGCAGGTTCAGCCTCTTCCTTTATGTTTTCTTTATCAAAAGAAAACATTTCGGGGTTAAACAATCCCAGAATAGTTCCATATCCTCTGGTTATACCATTGCCAATGCCCAGATAGTTAGGTAAAATAAAATTTGCTCTGAATTCCCCTTCAAATGCACCCCAGTTATTCTCGTCGACCGGGCGCGGAAACAGAGAAGAAAGAGTTACTTTTGTAAAAATGTTTTCATCCAGTTCCATTCCCATTTCACGAGCCATAAAAACAATATTCTGTCCCAATAGGCGGTTTAGAAAGTTTATTCTGTCTACATTATTTAAAAACCGGTAACGTGAACCTGTTGTCTGATTCAAGGCCACCCAAGGGGTGACAAATCGATATCTAATGAGTTTATCCACCGGTTGGAATCGATCAGAACTTTCTTCAATATCCAAATCAAGGACTTGAAACGTAATATTTCCAAAATCCATGGATTCCAGTTTTTTTGCCAATAATTTTATGGGCTTGACTCCTGCGCCTACGCCCACAATATATATCTGCTCGTTTAATATTTTAACCTGTACTCGAGGGTAAAGAAATTTTTCACGATATGTACCATCTAAAAGGGGTACAATTTCTTCGGTCGGGTACTGGCGCATAATAACGCCCTTGACCTGATAAGGTGTTTTACGGACCGGTTTATCCGTAATCAATCTTATTACCACTGTATTCACATCGGGAAATTTAGAATTCATATATATACCTCACATTGCTACAATTTTGCTGACTGCAGCATTCTCTGCTGCCAGCAATTTTACTGTTTAAGCCAATTTACACCTTTTGACTCATTGTATCCAAAAATTCTTCATTTGTTTTAGTGCGTTTTATTCTATCAATAAAAAACTCCATGGCTTCAACCACGCTCATTTCGTTGAGAAGTTTTCGCAGAATCCACATGCGTGCCAGAGTTTTCTTTTCTAATAGCATTTCTTCCTTTCTGGTTCCTGAACGGATCAAATCAAAAGAAGGAAACATTCTGCGGTCGCTTAATTTCCGGTCTAAAACCAGCTCCATGTTTCCTGTACCTTTGAATTCTTCAAAAATAACTTCGTCCATGCGGCTGCCCGTATCAATCAAAGCTGTGGCAATAATCGTAAGGCTGCCGCTTTCAATAGTATTTCTGGCAGCGCCAAAAAATTGCTTTGGTTTTTTTAACGCGTTAGAATCTACTCCGCCGGAAAGGATTTTTCCGCTATGGGGAATAACGGCATTATGCGCCCGGGCTAAACGGGTCAGGCTGTCTAAAAGGATAATCACATCATCGCCGTATTCTACCATTCTGCGCGCTTTTTGAATGACCATATCCGCCACAGCAACATGGCGCTCCTGCGGTTCATCAAAAGTAGAGCTGACTACTTCGGCCTGCACATGACGCTTCATGTCTGTTACTTCTTCCGGCCGTTCATCTATAAGCAAAATGATTATTTTAGTTTTGGGATGGTTTTTGATTATGGAATTGGCAATCTTCTGCAATAGAATCGTTTTACCTGTTTTGGGCTGAGCCACAATAAGTCCTCTTTGCCCCATTCCCAGCGGTGATATCAAATCCATGATACGGGTAGAAAAATCTTTAGGATCGGATTCGAGGTTGAATTTTTCTTCCGGATAAAGCGGCGTTAGATTATCAAACATAATATTTTCTTTAATCAAGGAAATATCTTTTCCATTTACCGTTTCAATTTTTAAAAGTGCGTAAAATTTTTCTTTTTCTTTTGGCTTGCGTATCTGGCCATATATTTCGTGGCCTGTATGCAGGCCAAAACGTTTGATCTGGGACGGGCTTACATAAATATCATCAGGGCCGGGTAAATAGTTAAAATCCGGACTGCGCAAAAAACCATAACCCTCATGCAGAACCTCAAGAATTCCCTGGGCGGTTAAATTGCCTGTTTTTTCATTTTGTGCTTGAAGAATTGTAACTATCAATTCCTGTTTACTTAAAGCTGAGGCACTCAGAATTTTTAAATCCTGGGCCAGGGCAGTCAGCTCTTTAATTTTGAGCGCCTGCAATTCATTTACATTCATTTTATGAGAAAGCCTTGTTTATAAGAGTTTGGATTATAACACTAAAGGGGAGGCCCCTTTTTCTGATATCTATAATGAAAGTGCTATGGGACTATAATTAACTTACATTATATTTTTTTATTGGAGAAAGAAAATCTGAAGCGGGAAAATACGCTGCCGGCAATATAATGACTGCCTAAAATAAGACCGGGACCGCCCTGTTTTTTAACATAATCTATAAGACGATCCAAACCTTTAAAAAAATTCCGTTCAATAATAAACGGGCGTTTAAGGCCTTCGGCTTTAAAACTATGGGCCAAATCATCAGCAGTCATTAATCCATTTTCTTTGGACCCGCTGATTATTAAGTGTCCATATCCCTGCAGCGCCCGGATTATAAGATCAATTTCCTTATCTCCTTTCAGAACTATAAGTACAGCCGCTTTTTGAGAGAATAATTCTGACATAAGTCGTTGGATCTGCAAAAGTCCCTGGGCGTTGTGAGCAACATCATAATAAATAGGCAGGTCTTTACTTAAACGCTGAAGGCGTCCCGGCCAGATTACCATTTCCAGACCTTTTCTGATTGTGGATACTTTAAGGGAGTTATCAAACTGTAAAGCCGCCTCTATGGCGGCGGCTCCATTCAGAGCCTGATGTGAACCAAGTAACGGAATATCATAGGATTGGTTTTTATAAATAAAATGAGTCCCTGTTATAGAATGTTTAAGGCTGTCCTTTTCAGGCTTTACCTTAATTACCGCCGCCGAGTACGCCCTTGCTGTAGATTCTAGAATATCCATAACAACTCTGGATTGCGGGGTTACTACCAGGGGAATGCCCGGTTTAATAATTCCAGCCTTTTCTCTGGTTATGGATTCAAGGTTTTGCCCTAGTATTTCCCGGTGATCCAGAGCAATCGGAGTTATTACCGTGACGGCAGGATTAATAACGTTGGTCGAATCCAGGCGGCCTCCCAGTCCCGTTTCTACAACTGCCACATCCACTTTACAATCTGCGAAGTGACTAAAGGCCAGGGCTGTAGTGGTTTCGAAAAAAGTAGATTTTATTAATTCTATTTCCCTTTTATTCTTCCGGACGAAAGAAACAATTTTTTTATTGGAAATTGGAAGTCCGTTAATCCGTATTCGTTCATTAAAATTCAATAAATGAGGTGAAGTATATAATCCTACTTTATAACCTGCCTGGCGCAGAATGGAAGCCAGCATGGCAGCGGTCGATCCTTTCCCGTTTGTTCCTGCCAGGTGAACAGTTTTAAAACTATCCTGGGGGCTGCCAAGACATTTCAGAAGTTTTAGGGTATGATCTAGGCCGACCTTGATGCCCAGACGCTGGAGACCATAAAGGTAGGTTAAAATTTTATCAGTTTCAGGTGAGATGGACGGTGGAAACATGATCAATAACGGTCCCCAGAAAGCGGTGAGCCAGAACTTTAAAACGCAGGGGTAAATCGGTAACAAAACAGGTAAATGATCCCGGTTTCGATGAATTGTTTAATATTCCCAATTTTTTGAGCATTTCTGCAGTTTTGAGAGCTGTTGTATCCGCAGAATCAATTAGAATCGTATCCATGTTCACAACTTTCTGCAGCACCGGTTTTAAGAGAGGGTAATGAGTGCAGCCCAGAATAATAGTGTCTACATTCTGTGCATTCATCTCATGCAGATATTCGGCAGCCACCAGGTCCGGCACGCTTCCATTTAACCAGCCCTCTTCAACCAGGGGTACAAACAAAGGGCACGATTTACTAAAAATATTAAGTCCCCGCGAGCGGGCCTTCAGGATCTTTTCATAGGCGCCGGACCGAATTGTTGCAATAGTTCCAATAATTCCCACACGGTGGTTGCCGGTGGCTTTAAGGGCGGCTTCAACTCCGGGCTCAATTACGCCCAACAGCGGTATTTCGAATTCAGATGTTAAATTTTCTAAAGCCAGCGCCGAGGCCGTGTTGCAGGCCACAACAATCATCTTTGCCTTTTTATTTATAAGAAATTCTGTTATTTCACGGGAATATTCCCGGACGAGGGTTTTACTCTTATTTCCATATGGAACCCGGGCACTGTCTCCAAAATAAATTATGGCTTCCGAGGGCAGGGCCTTTTGCAGTGCTTTTACTACCGTTAGTCCTCCCAGGCCTGAATCAAAGACAGCAATTGGGTCTGAATTCATTATTTATCCTTCAGCCAGTACCTGTTCTCTGGAGGATCTAAATTTTACCAGCGCTTTAAAAATTGCCTCGGCCAGCAGCTTGCGATAAGCCGGCTGCCGTAATTTTTTTTCTTCATCTTTATTCGTTAGAAAACCTGCCTCTACCAAAACATTGGGCATACTTGCTCCTACAAGAACGTGAAAACCGGCTTGTTTTACTCCCCGATTTTTAGATTTTACCTTTTTATTGATTTCTTCCTGAATTACGGCTGCTAAATTTTCGCTTTCCTTCATAAACATGCTTTGAGCCATAGTGGCCATGATCAATGATTCGCCTGTTAATTCCTGATACTGATTCTGATTTTTATCTTCCATTTTTATTACGGCATTTTCTCTTGAAGATACGGCTATGGCATCTTCCGTTTTACCGGGCCGGAGAAGAAAAGTTTCAAACCCCTTGGCGGATCTGTTGGGGCTGGAATTTAAATGAACGCTCACGAATATTTTACCCCCGGCTTCATTTGCCATTTTAGTGCGCTTCCAGAGGGGCACAAAAACGTCTTCCTCCCTGGTATAAATTACCTTCACCTTGGTGTTTTTTCTTAACAGATAGCCAACTCTTTTAACTATATCCAGGGCAATATCTTTTTCTCTGGTTCCTATTAACCCGATAGTTCCCGGATCCTTGCCCCCGTGTCCGGCATCCAGAACAACTGTGTCTAATTTCCAACGATCTTTAACAGCCTTGATCCTATGAACGCTTTTGGAAAGCTCTGTTCTGAGGGATAAAACAATTTCGCTGGGATCACCGCTCTGATATAATTCATGGCTTTCTACCTTGGTTCCCAGCCTGAATGCAATTTGGGCTGACTCTCCCAGCTGATCTGCCGTTATATTTCTAACAACCCCCCTCGTGTCGCTGCGGCGTATTTCGGATGTATCAACCACACCTCCTGAAATGGTCAGATAGAACCAGCCGGTTCCATGAGAAAAAGAACTAATTGCCCCCTCCGGGAATTTTTCCCTGGTTCTTATCCTGATTATTGTACCGTTTGCTTTTTCACTGATATTTACTGATAAAACGTTGAACTCTTTCAAGTCTATGTCCAAAATTTCTCTCTGTGAATCATAGGTGAGCCCCGGCAGAGTAGTTTTTCTGAGAATCAGAAAAAAAGGTTCCGCCGGTAAATATATATCTTCGCTATGCCAAATGGCGGGAGAAGGCATCTGGTAAACCTGATCATCTACTAGAACATAACTGGATTGACTTGAAATTTTAATGCGGTGATCTCCGAGGTAGAGAACCATTTTATAACGATCGTCATTTACAAAAGGCTGCCTCTTCGCCAGAACGCGGGAGACATCTTTTGATGAAATATAAGTTCCCCGCATATTTTCCAGAGTACTAATCTCATCTTCCTGATTATCAACACGGTTAATAACACGCACAGAGGATCCCTGTAAAAAGGTCATGGTCAAAACCAGGAGAAAAATAAATCTAAGACTGATTTTCATGGCCTTAAATTATCCACCCTCAGGTCCGTTTGCAATAATCCTAAAAAACAACAGGGGAACGGGAAATGTGACGAGTTACGGGTGACGAGTGACGAGTTAGCCTCGGGGAAAAAGAAGTCCCCGCCATGGTCGCTACGCTGCTTCGCTCCCAGCGGGGCAGGCAGAAGTCAGATTTCAGAAGTCAGAGAAGGAAATGTAAATGCCAAGGAGATAGTTTGTAGAAATATTTTTTACCCGTTACCCATCACTTTTTAATAAACCCGCGACTTGAATTAGCGGTTTAAAGAGCAAGACTTGGTTGCTCTAATACGTGCTTATCGCGACACCAGTGTTGTGAAAAGTGCGTTGTGTGCAAAAAGTCGCAGGAATTTATGTCTGTTAACAAGACAAATAATTTAATCATAGCCGGAAGCTATGGTTAGATTATTTAACGAAGTTAGCAGCTTAAAGAACAAGACTTGGTTGCACTAATACGTGCTTATCACAACACTAAATTTTCGCTTCCAGATAAAAAGCACCGTCAATCTGCGGTTCAGAATCAAAACTAAAACTATCCCATATGGCTCGGAATCTGAAACCCAGCTCAGAGCCCCAAACCGGCCGGTGCGGAACATTACAGCCGGACTGTGTCCCGGCCTGTAAAAGGCCCTGTT
>JAZFSI010000071.1:0-5636 GCA_036446075.1 Fidelibacterota bacterium | reverse complement strand
ATATTCAGCTTTCTTGGGGAATTGGCATATTCAGAGCAGTCTGCCCCTGCATTTATGCGGGCTTTCGTCCATTCTGGCCGGGTTGATAATGTTTTTTCGCCGGCAATGGGTATATGAATTGCTTTATTTCTGGGGTATTCCAGGCGCCTTTCATAGTCTTTTGACACCAGAATTTACTGCTGGAACAGAGGCTTTAATGTTTTATGATTATTTTCTTTCCCATGGAGGTATAATTTTTGCCGCTTTGTATTGTACTTTTTATCTCGGGTTTGAGCCCCGGCGCGGTTCCTGGTGGAAAATTTTCCTGTTGACACAATTATTATTACCCATTGTCGGGAGTATAAACTGGCTGATTGGCGCCAATTATATGTATTTATGCGAACCTCCCCTGGCAAACAATCCTTTTGTGATTGGTAAATACCCTTACCACTTGATTGGTTTTGAAATTGCGGGATTGCTGCATTTTTTTGCGGTCTACATTCCATTTATGGTAAAATACAGCAGGCAGACAGTAGCGGCGGAAACTGCAGAACTTTAGCTGAAAAACTTATTTTACCGCGGATCTGAATTGTGATAAATAAATCAACATCTCATTGTTTGGTGCCAATCAGTCCTTAATGTAAATTAGAAAACACCAATGACCATATTATTTACTTATTTCTTTCTGGCTATTTCTGTTTCTTTCCTGTGTTCTTTCCTGGAATCGATTTTATTATCTACTACACACTCGTATATAAGGATGCTGATTAAGGAAAAGAATCCTAAAGGATTAATCCTAAAAAAATTTAAAAATGATATAAATCGACCTTTGGCTGCCATATTGACTTTAAATACCGTCGCAAATACTGTGGGTGCGGCCGGAGTGGGGGCACAGGCTCTAAAGGTTTACGGGTCCGGCGCTGTGGCCGTTTTTTCCGGTATTCTTACTCTGGGAATATTAATTTTATCAGAAATTATCCCAAAAACACTGGGGGCGGCCTATTGGCGGAAATTAGCAGGACCATCTACCGATATTATCAGAATATTAATATTTATTACTTATCCATTTGTGGTTATGTCTGAAAAAATATCGATTGTACTTCAGCCAAAAGACAAAAAATTAAAAAATGTCAGCAGGGAAGAAATTACGGCCATGGCTGAAATGGGCGAAGACGAAGGTACTATTGAAGAGAGCGAAAGTACAATAATCGAAAACTTGTTTAAACTAAAACAAAGCAGCGTTGAAGAAATATTAACCCCTCGATCCGTTATTTTTTCATTGGATAAAAAAGCAACTGTAAAATCTGTTATGGAAAAACATGCAGATATTAATTTTTCCCGCATACCCGTATACGATAAAAACATAGACAACATTATTGGAATTGTTTATAAAGATAAATTACTGGGAACAATTGCGGATGATTTATTTGAAAAAACCATGGGGGAACTGTGTGATCCGGTAGATACTGTTTTTGAAAAGCAAACTGTAGATAATGTGCTCAATAAATTCATTAAAAATAAATCCCATATGTTCATTGTTAAAGACGAATTCGGGGGTACCACCGGCATCGTCACGCTGGAAGATTGTATCGAAACATTACTTGGGGTGGAAATAATGGATGAATCTGATACAGTGGCCGATATGCGGGAATTAGCCAAAGATCAACAGCGTCTGAAGCGCCGCGGGAAATCTTAAGTTTATACTGATCTTCTTTAAAAACAGGTTTTATAAGCCTTAATTATCCATTCGCAAAGTTTCCCTGAATGTTAATTTGTAAAATAACCGCGGGAGAAATATTTTGTCCATAAATAATATCCTGCATTTCTGCAGCAGGCTAAAATCCCGGATTACTTTGGCCTCTTCAATTCCCTAAATTCCCTAATGCTGAAATTGATCATTTTCCCTTTCCTTGCTCTGACGCTCTGGTCCGCCGCGGAGAAGGATAAAGTTTATTATTATTTAAATGAAAATAGTTTTCTTTCCAATCAGCAAATTCCAGTCTCAGAAACAATCGGTAAAGCTCATATAAAGATTGAACGCGACCATCTTGACCGAATGGTTTCAAAATCAATGGTTAATCCCAGGGGAGTTGTTGAAAAAATTGAAAAATACTTTTACCAGGGCTTATCTCAGGATATTGCCTTAAAACATTATTACAATGCCCGGAATAAATTAATAAAAACTACTATATTTGGGGAGGAACCCAGATCCTTATCTTATATTGAATGGGTGTTCGGAGTTGACACTGTTAAAAAATGGAATGACAGGTTTACTACCAGCACCTTGAATATGATGGAAAAACCAGAGAATTTTAGATTTTTTGACGTTAACGCTTTCGAATATGGAGGTATGGAATTTGATTATGATTCTTCCGGAAATAAAACACGGGAAGAATGGTTTCGAAAACCAGATAATAAATCCATGCATAAATATTTATATAAATTATATCCCGGCCTTGATTACACGAATATACTGGAATACGATTCCAACGGTGTATTGATAAATGATCTGAAATTAAGCAAAGATGGAACAGAAGCAATTTTATGGGTAACAAATCCTTTAGATTCCGCCCACATAAATAATTCCGGAATAATTTACCGCCTGGAGGGCGACTTGGATTGGGGCAGGTTTACCTGGATTCCGGAATTTGGTGAAGACAGCCTTATTCTTGATCTTGCGGCTTTGTCCAGAGGGGACCATCGGATTGCATTCGATTCGGACAGCAATCTGTCGGACAGCCTTAAATATAATGTAATATTCAGCGGTTTTACTAAAAATGGAAACCAGGCATCCGAGAGGTACCTGAAACAATTAACATTTGATGTCAGCCCGCCCCGGATGACTCTTAATATTCACAAGTATTTAAATTCACCGGAATTTGAATTCATAACCAGTGAAAAATTAAGACAGGCCTTTCTGGTCTGGAATTCGTCAAACAGCCAATCAGAAACATCAGGAGATACAGTTAAATTTTCAGCAGCGGAATTATTGAAATCAGGCTCAGGAAAATTCATATTGCATAATCAGCCGGATTTAAGGGATTCCAATTTCTATTCCGTAAAATTGATCGGATTTGACCAAGCAGGCAACCAATCTATAACTGTTAAGCAAGATTCAATTCTCTTCGACATAACCGGTCCCAGTCTGGTAATTCAAGACTTAGTTTCGGGCGACTGGATAAATCACCAGAAATTTATATTTTCCACGAATGAAACCATAAAAAACTGGAACCTGAACTTAGAGTGGGTTGGCGGAACTGAGGATAATGCAGCGCCCTTTGCAAAAAATGTTGCCGATACTGTTTTTAATACAAAATCAGACACAAGCGATTTGTTTGCAGACTTTCAATTAAACGACGGCAGTATTTATGCCTACAAACTGCAGGGGATTGATTTAGCGGGAAATAGTTCTTTAGTCAGCTCCATTGATTCCATCCATTATGATATTACAGCTCCTGAAATTACAATGATATATCCTTTCCATAGTGCAATCGTAAAGGATGTATCTGTTTCTTATGCAGTCAGTGAATTACTCTTGGCCGGTGAATTCCGCTGGGAACAAACGGCGGGACCGGCCGATACACTGGCGCCGCATAATGTAGAATTAATAAATAATGAATTAAGGGCCAAAGAAAAAATTCATATTAATCTTGAGAATCAGCCCCTGCTAACCGATGGCGCCTCTTATACTATTACCGTAAGCGGAAAAGATTTAGCAGGAAATGAGAGTGAACATGTTGTGGTGCAAAACGTTCTGTTTGATTCCAGTCCACCCATGTTTACAAATCTTGGTCCTGCCTCGGGCAGTGTTGTGAAAAATGTAGATGTTTCCTATAAAATTTCGGAAAACCTTAAGAGCGGCAGTATAATCTGGATACCTGCGGGCGGGGAAATTGACCCTCTGGGCGTTTACCTTCAAAACCTTGACAATGATGAATTGGCACAGGGAGAACATTTTAATCTAGAAATTATAAATAGCCCCAATCTGAATGATGGAACCGTTTACGATATAATTTTCGTTGGGTCAGATTTCGCCGGGAATGAGGCCGACACTGTTATTTTAGAAAATATTCTTTATGATTTTACCGCTCCGGAAATAGTCCTGGATTATCCCCTGCCAAATACAGTATCACCGACAGAAAAAATTTCTTATACATTATCTGAAAATTTGAAATCAGGAAATTTTAAATGGATGTGGACGGGTGGAAATCCCGATTCAAATGCTCCCCATATTCTTAAATTAAATATTGATGAACTGCAGGGCGGGGAACATCTGGATTTTCAATTTCTGGAATTCCCCGCTTTAGTTGAAAATGCTCAGTATTCACTTGTTTTTACAGGTTCAGATCCCGCCGGCAATTTCGTCCAAGGCCAGGATTCAATTATTAATATACGCTATGATTTTACGCCGCCGGTGATAACCTGGAATTATCCGCGGCCAAATGGCGCCGAAAATGATCAAAAAGCAGGGTATAAAATCAGTGAACCCTTAGCCTCCGGCAGTATAACCTGGAAATGGACAGGCGGCGTCAAAGATACAATGATTGTTAGAATCGCAGAATTAAGCGGGGATGAATTATTATTCGATCATCCTGAAGATAAATTAATAAATAATCCTGCTTTAGTGGATGGTGCAGTTTATGATCTGGTTTTTTCCGGTTTTGATTTTGCGGGCAATGAAAGCGAAACAGCTGAGATTCATCAGGTCCTGTATGATTTTACACCTCCTGAAATTTCTATTTCATATCCGGAACCGCGTTCCGTGTCAAAGTCAAATTTAATGACGTATACACTCAGCGAAGATTTATATGACGGTGTTTTGAAATGGATCTGGCTGGGAGGATCCGAAGACACACTCGCTCCTCATGTAATTTATCTGAATAAAAATGAAAGCAAAAGAGGGGAACATCTTGAGCTGCTCCTGGAAGATTCACCGGATCTTGTAGATAATTCCCTCTATACTTTAATAGTTACCGGTTTGGATATTGCCGGAAATAAGCTGCGCCGCACCATTATCCCCGGTCTGCAATATGATTATTCAGCGCCTGAATTTACCTGGACTTCACCCGGAGACGATACAGCCCAAAACCATAAACGTGTACAATATGGAATAAGCGAAGTACTTAAATCTGGATATTTAACCTGGGTTCGGGTGGGGGGTGCTTTAGATCCCCTTCCTGAGCACCGTTTAAAATTAATAAGTGAAGAATTGACAGGCGGGGAGCATCCTGAAAAATCATTACTGACGGAGACGAACCTGGTGACCGGTGCTGTTTATAATATAAAATTATCCGGGACCGATCTGGCCGGTAATACGACTGATACTTTAGTTGCTGAAAACGTACTGTACGATACAGAAGCGCCTCAATTGAGTATAAATTATCCTGCTTCAAATATTTATACAACTTCTACCAATATAATTTATAGTCTGGACGAGAATATTGTTGAAGGTGAAATAATCTGGGAAAACAATTCTCCGGATCAGAATATTCCGCTTATTTCTCATAAGTTGGAATTGGCTGCTTCTACGCAAGGACAGCATTCTTCAGATGATTATTTTATCCCCTCGCTAATTGACGGCTCTGTTTATACTATAACTCTTTCGGCAGGAGATAAGGCCGGTAATTTATCTGAGCCTGTTAAAATTACTAATTACC
>JAZFSI010000070.1:0-2950 GCA_036446075.1 Fidelibacterota bacterium | reverse complement strand
GAACCGCTTTCGACCGGATTATGGAGTCAGGCGGTTATATTTCTATTAATACGGGAGGAAGTCCGGATTCAAACGCTATTCCGATACCACAGGAAGACAGCGAAGAGGCCATGAATGCGGCTGCATGCATTGGCTGCGGAGCCTGCGTGGCCACCTGCAAAAATAGCTCTGCCATGTTATTTGTGTCTGCTAAAGTATCTCAGTTTGCATTGCTGCCCCAGGGCCGCCCGGAAGCAAAACAGCGCGTAAAAAACATGGTTGCAACCATGGATGAAGAAGGTTTCGGCAGCTGCTCGAATATCGGTGCCTGCGAAGTTGAATGCCCTAAGGAAATTTCACTGGTACACATCGCGCGCATGAATAGGGAATTTTTAAAAGCCAGCCTTGCGGGATGAAGAAGTAAATAGTAAATAGTTAGTAGTAGATGTAGAGATATTTTACCCCTTACCCGTCACCAGTCACTCGTCACTCGTCACGGGAAAATTCTTTGAATTTTCCCTTCCAATCAGCTTTTCAGACGAAAGTTTACGGGGATTGAAATCCAGACACCTACGGCCCGTTCTCTCTGTTTAGCCGGTTTAAAGCGTACCGATCGAATAGCCTCTACAGCGGCTTCGTTCAATCCGGTATTGGGAATACCTTTGAGAATAATAGTGTCCTGTACCCGGCCTTTTTTGTCCACAAAGACCTGAACTATTACAGTACCTTCGATTCCGGCTTCCTGGGCAATTTCGGGATATTTAGGTGAAATTTTTCCTATAGGTTGAGGCGGGTCGTCATAGGGAATAAACTTGACCCGGGGACCATCCGGCGGCGGCGGCGGTGCATCCCAGGCTTCAAATTCGTCCAGAGAAAATTCCTCTAAAGTTACGTCGTCAGCTATATCTTCGCTTTCTGATTCCACGGGAATGGATGGTCTGGCAGGGGGCGGCGGACGGTCAAACTGCTGAGTCTGAGGAATATCTACCTGCTCTATGATAATTTGAATTTCCTGATCCAATACAGTCGTATTTAAAAAACGCGGAAACAGCAGGAAGGTAAAGATTAATAAAAAAACACCTGCCAAGCCCGTAACCCGGACTACAAAGTGATAATTATTTTTTAACGCAGCTGAATTTTCTGATCTCATATTTTTAGTCGATAGCCGTCTTGGTAGAGTAATTTATTTTTAATGCATCCGCTTTTCGGAGCTGATTTTGAATCTTTGAAATCAAACCCATGCGGGCGCGCTGGTCTGCCTTTAAAGAAACGACAATTTGAGGATCATCAACCCGCTTGTCGTACATAATATTCATAATAGCGTCAGCTTTATAAAGTTTATCCTCAATGGATATAAGCCCATCCTTGGAAACGAAAATATGGGCAGTATGGCGCTTGGATTTAAGTTTTTCTATGCGCTTTGCTTTTGGTAATTCAACAGGTAATCCGGAATATTCTCTGAGAACAGTGGTAACCATAAAGAAAATCAGGAGCATAAAAATAATATCCGGCATGGACGCCGTAGGAATTTCTGAACTTATTTCTGTCTTTTTCTTTATTTTCATTGATCGGTCTCGGCGATGGATATCCTGGTTGCGTTGGCCATTTTAAGCTGATCTATGACGCTCACGTAGGCGCCATAGGATGTTTTTTCGTGTGCTTTTACGGAGATTACCAGTTTATTATTCTCAGCCAGTTTTTGCCTGATTACGCGGTTCAACTGGCGTAATTCCACCGGTTCGCCGCCTAAAAGCACCTTGCCGGAGGAATTAATGAGACAGTTGACGATATTTTTTTTACTGATTTCTACTTCCTGGCCTTCGGCCGGTAAGACCATTCCCAGCCCTTTATCCATATCAATTGTAGTGGTAACCAGGAAAAATATCAACAATAGAAATGCAATGTCTGCCATTGATGATGTGGGTATGGCCCCACCTTTGAATCTGCGTTTCCCCGTCATAGTTTAATTATTTTTTACCTTTAGCAGCATCAATTTCATAAAGCTGATCTATAAGCTTTATTGAATTTTCTTCCATGTCCAGAATAAGTTTATCAATTCTGGATACAAAGAAATTCTGGAAAATTTGAATGATCATTGCCACAATCAATCCAAAGGCAGTTGTGAGTAGAGCCTGGGATATACCGCCGGCCACAACAGCCGGTGAAATATCGTTGGCCGCTGCAATCGCATCAAAGGCAGATACCATTCCAGCCACTGTACCGGTAAATCCAAGCATGGGCGCAATCGTAATGACTGCATTCAGCCAGATCATGTTTTTTTCCAAAAAAGACATTTCTAAAGAAGCTGAATTTTGAACGGCTTTTTCAACCTCGTCTAAACCGCGATGCAAACGAGAAAGCCCGGCATGAAATATTTCTGCCACAGGTCCTCTGGTTTTATTGCAAAGTTCTATGGCGGCATTAACACCATCTTTGTCAAGGGTTTCAGACATGTCTTCATAGAATTTCTGAGTATTTACCGATGACATTATCAGTGAATAAAATCTTTCTAATGCAAATGTAAGTCCAAATATCAATGAAATCAGTATGGGCCACATAAAAGGGCCTCCATTAATAAAATACTGAACCATAATCGTCCTCCGTTTTTATAAAAATTTATTCATTATTTCCTGCAGGCAGCAGAAAAACCCGAAAATATAGCCTGTGAATTTAATTTTATTCAATTAAGAATGCACCTGCTTCTTTAAAATATTCCAAAGCCTTCAAGGCCTGGCTGTCAGCCTGCAGCCGCACTCCCCAAAGTTCGTCTTTTCCCCAGTAATTACCAGCGATTTCCGATTTTAATATGGTGGATAAATAATCTTTATCCTGAATTAATACGGATGTATCAGTTTCTATTCCTTCAGCAAGGATGTATTGTAAAAATTCCAGGAAGTCACTTTCATTCAATTTCCATTCAGATAAAAATTTACTGTAATCAAGTGCGGGGAGATCATGATTCAGATTATAG
>JAZFSI010000069.1:0-2304 GCA_036446075.1 Fidelibacterota bacterium | reverse complement strand
CATTGCCTTGGTGGAATCCCATTGAACCACGGTATTATTTCCGTTGCCGTCAAATTTCCACTCGCCCTTCAGAGTCTGAGAAAAAATTGATCCAAAAGAAAAAACAATTATTAATAGAATTTTTTTCATTTTCATATCCCCTTAATTCCCTGGCATTTCCGGCGGACCGGGCAATTGATCGGGTCCCAGACCTAATATATCATCCAATAATCCGGCGCTGTAGGCATAATATCCGCCGCCGCCCAGAGCTGCCATGAACAGGGTTACTTTCATGCCCCGCCCCATGGGTTTCCTTACTTTTTTGGGCTTGACCACTTTCTCGGCCACTTGGGCCTGTCCCAGGCCGGCACGTGCTAAGGTTTCCGCCGGAGGCTGCAGGCCTACCAGCTCCCAGGCTACAATCTCTATTATGGGCAGCAAACCGTCTACTTCGCCCTTATAGGTTTTGCTGACGCTTTTGGTGGTCTGGCCTGACTCGACAGAAAACATTTTTGCATCTACCGTAAAAGTACTGCCCAGTTTTCCGAATGATCCGGAAACCATGTACTGCACGCCCAATAGAGCCCCAACTTCCGCGGCACATTCTGCCGAAGTACAACCGGCCTGCTGCAGTCCCTGTTCATCCAGGATTTCTTTCATCTGGGTGCGTTCCACCATGATCACTGCATCGGTGGCCACCATTTCACTCATGAGGCGGTCGGTTAATGTGGCCGCTTCCATCTGGGAGATACCACGCCCTTCAAAATCAAGCACAGCTACAGTATTTCTACCTTCAGCCAGCTGAGCCGCTGTTTCTTCATTTAATACTGTATTCTGGGCAGGAAGCATGACGCCCAGGCTTAAGATAAGAAATCCTTTAATCAATTTCATAGCACCCTCAATTTCTCCACTTTAAGCGGAAATTAAATAAATTATAAATATCCTCCTCTTACAGGATATTAACTTTTCCCCCGGCCGTTTTTTGCAACTGGTAATTCTGCCAGGAGCGAGTCAATCATCTCAGATAATTCTTTTTTAAATAATTCTTCTTCCCCTTCATGGAATCCTTTACGGGCCATGCGGATGGTCTGGTTGCCGTCCAATAAAAACAGGCGCGGAAGTGTCTGGGCATTATAGCGTTTCATGACCGTGCCCCGGTTATCATACAGGATTTGCATGGTAACTCCTTTTTTCTTTAAAAAAGGGCCGGCTTTGGGCATGTTTTCGTATCCGGGATTGCTGCGGGTAGCTTCCGTAATATCAATTAGAAAAAATTTAATGCGCTTATCCTTGTACTGCTGAAAAACTTCTTCCAATATGGGCAGCTCCTTCATACAGGGCATACACCAGGTGGCAAAAAAACTGAGGAGTACTGCGTGGCGGTCGGGCTGGGAGGAAAATAACCTGAGCCGTTTGCTTTCCTCCACACTCCAGGTTTTTAAGAATTCGAATTTGGCGGGTGCATACATGAGAGCCCAGGAGGGCGCTATATCGCCCACCTTTAAATCCTGATCTCCATTTCCCGTACCCGCGGTCTGGGTTTCCTGAGCCGCAGCTGCGGCCAGCAATAGTCCAAAAGTAATTATCAAGAGTCTTTTTACCTGCATGTATGTCCTTTTTGTAATTTTGCTAAAATCCAGTCCTGAAATTAATCCAGCAGAATCAAAACGCGGCAGTCCCGCAGTATGTTATAAGAATTGTTGGCGGAATTTATTTTTGATATATCGGCATTACTCACTACCATGTCGGCGCGGTTTGTTCCGCTGCTGGCCACACATTTGACGATCAGAGGATTACCTTGAACCCTGGTGTCCGCCCGGGCCGCTTCCAGAGTTTTTGAATACCCGGCCACACCGTTGGTCACAGCATATTCCCGGCTGTAGTTGCCCGGACCATAAATCACATTCCCATTCTGGTCTAAAACCCTGGGCGCCATGGCCGGCCGCAGGCCGACTCCCCGGGCGTCGATAATTAATCCCGTAATACCCCCTGCTGCAGGCGGGGCGGGTGCAGCAGTTCCGGTCACGGCCGGATTTGCCGACGTACCCGCCGGTATGCTTGGAACCGGCAGCATAATTTCGGAAATACCGCTCATGGGAACCTGATATTCTACCTCTACGGAAGTATCGCTCAAATAAGACGGACTCCCAATCTGCCGGGCGCCTCGGATTAAACCCTCAACGCTGGTTTTAATTACATCATCCAGCATGGCGCCGCTCATGACAGTTTCGCTGGTAAGGGTTACCCCATTCACAATTTCAATCAGCTGCCGCAAGGCATCAGCTTTGGCAATGCGTAAGGCCGACCTTCTGGCCTGGCCCGCAT
>JAZFSI010000068.1:0-4838 GCA_036446075.1 Fidelibacterota bacterium | reverse complement strand
AATCCAAACGACGAGGCTGTTCAATCCGCGGTAAAATCGAAAGTTGCTTCCATTTGTAATGATTTTCCTTTATATCGTGGTCATTCCTGATTCTATGCCCCAGTTAAGGGTTTCATTCTACAAATTAACTCTAACTTTAAGCTTTATTTTTGTCTTTCAAAGCTGCAGTCCGGCCTTGATGCTGGAAATAAGTCCGGGCACATCCACACGCATCTTCGAGCATAAACTTAAAAAGCAGTCAAAAAAAGTTCGCTTAAATCCAGGAAATCCCCAAATTCTGGAAGAGGCTTGTATTGATTTAGTGAAATACGGGTACGGATTTTTATTGGAATCCGCCGATCAGTTAATTTTCGAAGATTATGAAAACAGTAATGATTTGTACGATCAGGCCTTGGAAAATTTTGCGAAAGCTATTGAATATGGAGAATCTGCATTATCAATAAAATATTCTAATTATCAAAAATGGAATCGTCTTGGCAAATTTGAACCGCCCTTATTTTCTGTCGAAGACGTGTCTTTAATATTCTGGACCGGCGGTGCCTATGCCGGAGCCATCACTGCCAGCAGGACCGATCCACGCTGGCTAATTCATTTTCCACGTATTGGACGTTTATTTCACCAGGCTCTGCTGCTTGATCCTGACTGGAATAAAGGAGCTTTATACAGCGCCATGATATCATATACAATGCTGGAACCGAATCCTTCTGAAAATCGGGAAGAAATTGCCAGAGATTATTTTAAAAAAGCTGTTTTAGCCTCAGACGGCAAAGATTGCGGACCCTATTTAGCTCTTGCTGAAAAGGTGAGTAAAACCAATCAGGATAAATCGGAGTTCATCTCTTTATTGAATCAAGCGCTGGAAATAGATAATAAAGTAAACCGGGAATTAAAACTTATTAACGTCATAAACAAAAAACGAGCCCGTTGGCTATTGGATAATGTCGATGAATTTTTTTATTAATTTAAATTAACATGAAAATAATAATAATATTGTTTTTTGCTCTGAATACCCTGCTGTCAGCCGGGAAAATAATAATAAAAATGGCTACCCTGGCGCCTGAAAGTTCTGAGTGGTACGGACAATTAGTTAAAATGGGCCAGGAATGGAAAAAGGCCACTGCAGGTCAGGTAACCTTAAGGATTTATCCAAGCGGGGTAGTGGGTGATGAACGGGACATGATTCGTAAAATGAGAATTGGGCAAATCCATGCGGCAGCTATAACATCTGAAGGTTTATCAGAAATAAATAATGATTTTACAGCTTTTTTTATGCCCATGCTTTACGAATCCTGGGATGATGTGGATTATATTCGAGAAAGAATTGCGCCTGACCTGGAAAATGGTCTGGAAGAAAACGGATTCAAATTATTATACATGGCTGATGTAGGCTGGGTATATTGGTTTACCAAAGAAAAAATAACCGTACCGGACGAATTAAAGAAAATGAAAATATTCACCTGGGCCGGAGATTATAAAACGGCTGAATTATGGAAGAAAGTAGGATTTAATCCTGTACCATTAGCATCCATAGATATTTTATCCGGTTTGCAGACAGGTTTAATAAATGCATTGCCGGGACCGCCGCTTTACGCACTTGGTCAGCAATGGTTCGGTATAACCAACCATATGCTCAAAATGCGCTGGGGATTAATTTCGGCAGGTATTGTAATCGACATGAGGACCTGGAATAAGATAAAACCTGATCACCAGCATGCAATTTTAAAAATCACCAAAGCAGCATCACAAAAAATACAGGCCGTTAATCGGGACCAGGAAGATAATGCAATCGCAGTTATGCAGGAATACGGTTTAATAGTTCATGAACAGTCAAAAGCAGATTATGATTATTGGCTGAAATTAACTAAGTCCTGGTATCCCAATCTGAGGGGCAGCGTTGTTTCTGAATATATTTTTGATAAAGTCGTGAAAATTAAGGCCGAAAAGGACAGTTTAGATCAAATATTATTGAATCAATGATCTTATCTAAATATTCATTGCGTTTAAATGATACATTAAAGCGGGGCGAAGATATATTGGCCTTGACTATTGTTAGCGGTTTAGTTCTTTTCCCGGCTCTTGAAGCTCTTTCGCGTTTATTTAGATCTACCGGAATTCCGGCTTCACCGGTCCTGGTGCAGCATCTTACTCTCTGGATAGGTTTTATTGGAGCAGTGTTGGCCGCACGTCAGAATAAATTGCTGGCATTATCAACTACTCCTCTTTTCCAACCGGAAAAAAAAATCCATCCGGGCCGCTGGCTGGCAAAAACTGTTTCATTCATAATTTTAATTGCTTTGACCTGGGGCAGTTTGGAATTAGTGAAAATTGAATATCAGTATCCGGTAAATATTGCACCCTACATTCCGCGCTGGGCTGCCATGGTGATTATGCCTATCGGATTTTCCCTGATTGCATTGCAAATTATTAGAAGCAGCTACCAAAAATGGTTTTACAGGGGCACTATGCTGGCTGCTGCTCTTATTTGGCTGATGGTGGCCGCTACCGGTACACTTCAAGGGTTTACGCCTTTTTTATGGGCTGGTGTCGCTATTTTATTATTATCTCTTTTCTTTGGAGCGCCTATCTTCGTAGGACTGGGCGGCATCGCAGTTTTATTTTTCTGGAGTGATTTTACTCCAATTTCGTCCATTTCTGCAGAAACTTACAGAATAGTAGTATCACCCACCTTACCCACAATCCCCCTGTTTACTCTGGCGGGTTATTTATTGGCTGAAAGCGGTGCATCCCATAGAATGGTTGTTCTTTTCCGGACTTTGTTCGGCTGGATACCTGGCGGTACACCAGTCGTGATAGTTATACTGAGCGGTTTTTTTACCGCTTTAACCGGTGGCTCAGGGGTTACAATTTTAGCCCTGGGAGGTTTATTGTACCCCCTTTTAATCAAGGAAGGTTATTCAAAAACATTCGCTCTAGGTCTAATCACTGTGGCCGGTTCTCTGGGTCTATTATTTCCCCCCTCATTGCCTGCCATAATTTATGGTATAACGGCCGGTGTCTCAGTCAAAGATATTTTTATTGGCGGATTAATTCCCGGAACTCTTCTTGTAATTTTGGTGGCCGGATGGGCCATTTACCAGGGAAAACACCAGGCTGTAAGAAAACATGAGTTTAATTTTAAACAGATTTTGGATGTACTCTGGAAATCCCGGTGGGAAATTTTGATTCCCTTCATAATTCTTTTTGGGATATTTGGGGGTTTTACCACTCTTGTGGAAACTGCGGCTATTGCTGTTTTGTATATTATAATTATTGAAATATTTGTTTATAAGGACCTCTCTGTTAAAGCTTTACCGGGAATTATCATTAATTGTACAACCTTAATCGGAGGTGTTCTAATTATTCTGGGCGTGGCTATGGGTTTAACAAGTTATTTGGTTGATGCCCAGGTACCAACCCAACTATTAATATGGGTAAAGTCCGCGGTACATTCGAAATATACATTCTTGATAATGCTGAATATATTCCTGTTGATTGTGGGCTCTTTAATGGATATTTTTTCTGCTATCATAGTTGTGGCTCCCCTGATAGCACCTTTAGGGATTTATTTTGGAATTGATCCTGTTCATCTGGCTATAATATTTATTGCCAACCTGGAGCTGGGTTTTCTCACACCTCCTGTGGGTATGAATCTCTTTCTGGCTGCCTATCGATTTGACGAAGATATGCCTACAATTTATAAAGCGACTCTGCCTTTTTTCCTGGTCAGGATAATTGCAGTGCTGGCCATAACATATCTCCCTATTTTATCTTTGGCATTACTGCCTTAGATTCCGCCGCGGAATTTAGAAATGAAAAACATGACTTGATTTGTGAGAATGCCAGGATATAAGTTTAGATAAATCAAATATTAAAAGGATTGCCTATAAAATATCGCTAACGGTTGGAAGAATTATACGTAGAAAATTAATTCCTTTTTTAGGAATAAGGAGATAACCATGAAGCGGTACAATTTTATTTTAAGCGCTTTTTTAATAATAAATGCAATACCGGTAAATGCTCAGAGTGAAGCCGGTTCAATATTTTTATTAATCTCACCCGGGGCTAGAGCAGGCGGAATGGGTGAAGCCCAGGTTGCTTTAGCCAATGATGCCTACGCAAGTTACTGGAATCCTGCCGGTCTTGCTTTCCAGGAAGGATCAGAGATTGCTCTCATGCACGTGAACTGGCTGCCCAATCTTGCGGATGACCTATATTATGAATTTTTAGCCGTTCGACACCAATTCCCAAATTTGGGAACCTTAGGCGGTCATATCATATATCTAAACCTGGGAGAACAGGTTCGTACGGATGAGTATGCACAACAGCAGGGAAAATTTACAAGTTATATGATGGCAGTGGCTTTATCATATAGTTCTCTGCTCTCGCCAAAATCTTCTTTTGGCATAAATGCAAAAGTATCCTACCAACATCTTGTTGAATTAGGTACCGGCAGCGAAAAGGGCAAGGGTGTTTCTCTGGATTTCGGGTTTGATCTGGGTTATTTAAGGAAACAATTTTTATCTCCCAATTTAACCTTGGGTTTGACCATGACGAATATAGGTCCCAAAGTAGCATTCATCGATCCGGACCAGGCCGATCCTCAGCCCACTAATCTGACCCTGGGTTTGAATTATCAAATATTTAAAAATAGCTATAACAGGTTAAATCTGGTTTATGACGTAGACAAAATGCTGGTAGCCTCCTACCCGGATATGGATTGGGATGGGGATGGCGCCATCGGGGGATTCAACAAAAATGGTAAAGAAACTGATAAAAGTCCTGAATTTAATCGGCAGGGAAAAAGAGAAACAGCCCATAAAGATCCCATTTACCTGGCC
>JAZFSI010000067.1:0-5133 GCA_036446075.1 Fidelibacterota bacterium | reverse complement strand
CCTTGTTCCAATTATTTGATGCAGAAGACAACATAATTATTTCCCGCAATACATATGGCGGAACTTACCGCATGGCCATGGAAGTCTTAAGTCGCCAGGCGCTTACATTTAACTGGGTTGACAGCAGGGATCCTGCCAATATTGAAGCGGCTATTAATCCTCATACAAAATTAGTATATGTCGAAACGCCTACAAATCCTATGCTGGAAATTTGCGATATTCGGGCTGTTTCAGATATATGCCGAAGAAAAGGCATTCTGCTGGCAGTAGACAATACTTTTATGAGTCCCTATGGACAGCGTCCCCTTGAATTTGGAGCTGATGTTGTGATGCACAGCAGTACAAAATATTTAGGAGGCCATTCAGACATAATAGGCGGCGCCTTGATTACGGAAAATAGAGAATTATATGAAAAATTACATTTTATACAAAAATCTACCGGCGCTGTGCCCGGTCCATTTGACGCCTGGCTTATTTTAAGATCAACAAAAACACTGGGGCTGAGATATCAGCAGGCAGCAGATAATGCGTTGGAATTGGCCCGCTGGCTGGCTGGAATAAAACAGGTACAGGGAGTTATTTACCCGGGACTTGAGACTCATGGCCAGCATAAATTGGCAGCGCATCAGCAACGGACCCCCCGGGGAAAGTCAATATTCGGAAGTATGATTTCTATTTACCTGGAAACAATTGAAACCAGGGATCGTTTTCTAAAGAAACTTAAAATATTTACTTTTGCGGAAAGTTTAGGCGGGGTGGAGAGTCTGGTCAGTATTCCTTTTGCAATGACTCATGGTGCAGTGCCAATTAAAGAGAAACTGGCTCTGGGAATCACAGAAACATTAGTGCGATTTTCAATCGGGATCGAAGACGTGGAAGATCTAATGGAAGATATAAAGCAGGCCTTGGACTGATATTCTCGATTCCGAAACTCAAAAATAATCCAATCGTAGTCTTGTATTTTAATAACTGTACAAATGTAAATTTAAGATTGGTTTGTTATTGAGTTTCACCGTTTTTGCCGCGGTGGTGGAATTGGTAGACACGCTAGATTTAGGATCTAGTGGGGATAACCCGTGCGAGTTCGAGTCTCGCCCGCGGTACTTGAATGATGGCCGTTTTATAGAGTTAGGACGGTTGCAACCATTAAATAGAATTATTAGAAAATTTATTAATCCGAATGGATAGACGGAGCTCTGATTGATAATGCGCAGGGAAAAAAGATAAATTATGAACCGAGCCTTAGAGCAATCCATCCCTCAAATACCTGAAGAAAAAAAATCTGGTTTGCGGGTTATTATCCACAGCTTTTTTGTGGTGCCCTTATTAATCGCCTTTTTTGCCCTCATAATATTTTTGGTCCTGCGCCTGCTTACAGCCGAGCCCAGCACAGCCAGAGATTACCTTAATGATGTAAAAATTGGCGGTAATACCAGGCGCTGGCAAGGTGCATTTGAGCTTTCAAAAATTCTATCTGATCCCCAAAAAGTACCCAATGATGATCGTTTTGTCCAGGATATGATTAATACATTTGAACACGCTCAACACGACCGCGACGAGCGTATTAAATATTACTTAGCCCTGGCTATGGGACGAACTGAAGATTCCCGTTATGTTTCCACTCTGGCCCGGGGATTGGAGGATAAGGATCCAAATACGGTTGCATCATGCGTTTATGCCTTGGGATTAATTAAGGATACGGTTTTATTGGATAAAATGGATTTACTAAAAAACCATAACAATGCCCAGGTCAGGCTGCAGCTGGTTATTGCATTGGGATATCTGGGAAATGATTCTGCAATTCCGATTCTGTTGGAAAAACTACAGGATGAAGAAGAAAATGTAGTCTGGGATGCAGCTGTTGCTCTTGCTAAACTTGGTAATTCCTCCGGCCGGAAAATATTAATTAATCTTTTGGATAGAAATTATTTTACATCTTTTCCAAATATTGATGAAGAAGAACAGGCTGCGGCCATATTAGTTGCCATCCGAACTTCTGTTTTTATACAAAATCCGGAATTAAAAAAATCTTTGGAAGTATTAAAAAACGGGGATAAAAATTTTAAAATTCAAGAAGCTGCCCGAATAGCATTGGAACAATTTAATTAGGAAGTTTTAAACCATGTCTGATCCAATCCAGAAACCTACGGTTACCAAACCTCTCGGTCCCAGACCGCCTTCAGTTTTAAATAAAATGGATAAAAAGGAAGGTCTGGGAAGACGCTCCTTCATATCCTGGCTTTCGGTGGGATGGCTGGCATTTACGGCTGCCACCGCCGGATTTTTTACCATGATGTTAAGATTTTTCTTTCCTAACGTGCTGTTTGAGCCAGTGCAGTATTTTAGAGCTGGTTTTCCGGAAGATTATCAAATTGGAGAAGTGGATTTGCGCTGGAAGGCAAAATTCGGTGTTTGGATGGTGCGGAACGGAGAAGGGATTTATGCCTTGTCTACTGTGTGCACTCATCTGGGTTGTACACCCAATTGGCTTTCTTCGGAAAAAAAATTCAAATGTCCCTGTCATGGCAGCGGATTTCGTGTTTCAGGCGTCAATTTTGAAGGTCCTGCTCCCAGACCTCTGGAGCGGTATCGGATACTTTTGGCCGAAGATGGTCAAATAATTGTGGATAAATCTATTAAATATCAACAGGAAAAGGGTCAATGGTCCGACCCGGAAGCCTTTTTGAAAGTATAAGAGGAGAAAATGGCTGAAAAGAAAAAACTTTTAGAACGAGCCGGAGATTCGCGGTTGTGGAGATCAATCTTCCGGGGCGGAGGCATACCACGCAGCCGCCGTCAGCGCATGATGGCTGTTTTAAACAGCGTATTTCTCCATCTGCATCCGGTGAAATTGCCCAAACATGCAGTTAAATTGAAATTTACCTGGTGCATGGGAGGATTGTCATTTTTTATTTTTTTGATACTGACAATTTCCGGCATTTTATTAATGTTTTATTACCGTCCCACAATTGAATATGCCTACACAGACATAGTTGATCTTGGAGAACAGGTTCCTTTCGGAATTATGCGGGAAATTCACCGCTGGGGTGCCCATGCCATGATTATTACTGTCTGGCTGCATATGTTTCGAGTATTTATGACAGGCTCTTATAAGCCGCCCCGTGAATTTAATTGGGCTGTTGGTGTAATATTATTATTTCTAACCCTTTTACTAAGTTTTACCGGATACCTTCTGCCCTGGGATCAATTGGCCATCTGGGCCATTACAGTCGGGTCCAATATGGCCAGAGCTACGCCATTTTTAGGTTCTGAAGGCCCGGGGGCAGCACTGCTGGCTATTGGGGATATAAATTTTATTACTTCATCAAGCGATGTTAGATTTGCTTTAATTGGAGGACGGTTCATGGGAGAAGCAACTTTATTGAGGTTTTATGTTCTGCACTGCATAGGACTGCCTTTTATCATTATGATTTTCATGGCTGTACATTTCTGGCGCATCCGCAAGGACGGCGGAATTTCGACTCCGGTGTAAATTATGGAATCATTCAAACACATAATCAATCAATTATCAAATCCCACCATCCTGTTCACCTTTACGCTGCTGATTTTCTTTTTTATTTTTCCTCCCACAGATTGGTTTCAAAAATGGAATCGTAAGTTTAAACTTTATTCCCTCTGGTCTAAAAACAGCATAATCATTATCATGGTACTCATGAGCGCATTTTTCATATTTGGCCTTACTGACGTGAATTTTCGGGCGATTGTTTTAAAACCGGATAACGTGCCCATAACCGGGTTGATATTCCTGGTAGTCTTTTTTACCTGGCTGGCAATGCATCTGGCTTATAAAAATGATGAACTGCTGGAAACCGGAGAAAAAGTTGAGGAATATAATGAAGCTCCCGGTAATAAAGTTCTGGTGTGGCCGGACCTGGTTTATATTGAATTCATCGCCCTGATTTTAATGTCGGCATTTTTAATGATCTGGTCCGTGGGTCTGCAGGCGCCTCTGGAAGAACCTGCGAACCCTGCCGAATCTCCAAATCCGGCCAAGGCGCCCTGGTATTTTCTGGGATTGCAGGAAATGCTGGTATACTTTGATCCCTGGATGGCGGGAGTTGTAATCCCGAGCCTCATAATTATTGGCCTGATGGCAATACCCTATATTGACCGAAACCCGGGCGGATCAGGCTATTATAGTTTTAAGGACCGTAAATTTTCTATTTCCCTGTTTATGTTCGGCTGGCTGGTATTATGGATAATGCTGATTATTATCGGTACGTTTTTAAGAGGACCAAACTGGAATTTCTTTGGTCCCTTTGAATATTGGGACGTGCATAAGCTGGAAGCTTTGACAAATATAAATCTTTCTGAATTAATATACATAAAATGGCTGAGCCTGGGGCTTCCTAAAA
The DNA here is from genome assembly GCA_036446075.1 of Fidelibacterota bacterium. Classification (GTDB taxonomy): domain Bacteria; phylum Fidelibacterota; class Marinisomatia; order Marinisomatales; family TCS55; genus JAZFSI01. The sequence continues at coordinate 757 of JAZFSI010000067.1, read as the reverse complement.
ATATCTTATTCAGAGAAATCTGGGGCATTTTAACCATAATTGCCTACTTCATGGTTTTACCGCCTCTTTTGGCCAGGACATTTTTAAAAAACCTATACAGCAGATTGGGGTCCTTCAGTTACTCGGTTTTTGTGGTGCTTTTACTGGTTGCTCTATCTCTGCCTCTAAAGATGTATTTAAGATGGTTTTTTAACCTTAAATACATTATTGCGATTCCAGAATATTTCTTCAACTTTTAATAGGGACGATCAATGCTTGATCAACAGGAACGATACTACAATATATTAAAACTTAATAAATGGTTTGCCCTATCCAGCATTCTATTTGTCGCTATCTGGTTTATAGTATTTGCGGATGATTATCAGCGTTCCTGGAAAGGATATCAGCACGAATTTCGGGAGCTGGAAATCGAAAAGATTCGTACCGATATTAAAAACAACCTAAATGAATTAAACAATAATCCTGAATATATAGCACTCATATCCGATATGGAAAAAGAGCAGGCTGAATTGGAATCCAGAAAAGCTGAGGTGGAAAGAAAAGAAAAAGAAATAATTCAGCTGGAAAATGAAGTTATTGCCATCGATAAGGATTATCAGTTTTCTAAGGCGGAAAGTAACGTAGCTGTTTTTAATTTTGAAGAAGCCCAATATGGGCACGGAGATCTCGACCGGGCTCAATATAATATGAATAAATGGGTAGATCAGACAAAAATCCTGGGATTAAAAGCGGATCTGAAAACCGGAAAACTGGAGAA
>JAZFSI010000066.1:0-2881 GCA_036446075.1 Fidelibacterota bacterium | reverse complement strand
CTCAATTACATAAAGTAATTTTGATCCATCAGGAGATAATCTCCCGGAAGTAAATTTTTGGAAGTTTACTGCATCGGTGATTTGAACAATTTTACTGGTATCACCGCCATAAGTCATGGTAAAAATATTTTTTATACCCTGGTTATTATTTGCCTGATGATCCGTTTTCCAGTACAGGATTCGTGCTTCACCGTTAACTTTAATAAACTCAGGTTCTCCATATATTTCATTATTATCAAGTTCGGAATCTATATGTAATGGATTTAGAATATCATTTTCCAGATCCAGAGTATACATTCCTCCCAGGTCAGTCGAAAAAACGATCTTCTTCTGATCCTCATTGAAACCTACATTCTGTGGTTTCCCAATACTCGTATTTTGATCGAATACGTACAAGCTGTCCCCATTTGGGTTAATCGTTAACCCGATGGCACCTGTTTTAAAAGCAAAAATCTTTCGGCCGCCCTGGATCCAGCGGGGAAAATAAGCCTGAAAGGACGTCAGTACTTTTTCAGTCAAATCACCGTCCATCTTTTTTATGATGATTAAATCTGCTCCGTCAGTTGATAGACTATTTTGGGCGACTATAGTCTGATAAGATGTAGCCGCCTGGATATTGCTGTAGGCGGTCTGATCCCAAATATCCTGGACTCCAATCCGATAATAATGGCCTTCGTCTTCCTGGACTTCAATCTCCAAAGTAGTATCCAGTACTGAAAAAACGCTCTGGATCAAAATCGTGTCCTCCCCACTTACATCTTCAATTAGATAGGCTTTAAAATCAGTTTCCCGGGACATGTCCCATTTCAGCCTGAATTCACCGCGCGCATAAACGATTGAATCCAAACTAGCGGGCTGCGGGACTTTGTCGGGCGCGTGACCCTTACCCGCACCGATGGTTATTAATGCTGTTGTATCCTCTACCCCGATCCAGAACCAATTTTCCTGCCTCGGGTCAACAATATTTACATCCAAAGTATCTGAAAGCCGGTTTATATCCTGGATGCTGTCCAAAAGCGATTGCTCTCCAGTTTCGCCTATTCCATGGAAAAGCAGGTATTGCTTAAAATCAGTTTCTAAAGAGGCTGTCCAAATAATGACCATTTTTGCGGAATCGTAATTTACCGATTCCACATTTACTGCATCCGGCGCACCCGGTACCCGGGGCAGTATTTTTATAGAAATTTTATTGGATAAATATTCCCCGGCGAATGCATATAAGCGGTAGGTATATTCATGGGGAAAATTCACAAGAATTTTTAAATCAATTGTATCAATCCAAGATAATGTGGAATCTCCCAGAATATTCAGGGGCTGCCATTCATCTTCGCCTGTTTTTTTTTCTATTACAAATCCATCAAAATCCAAACCGTTTCGAACCCAGGTTAATTCAATCTGATCATCCTCTATTTGAACAGCTGATAAATCGGAAGGAGTCCACAATTCACGGTCACTTGAAGGGTCGTAAGGATTATCCCATATGCGGTCTTCAATTACGCAGGCAGAAAGAATAAATATTAATATAATGGGAATATTTTTCATGCACTTATTTTTCCAGAATTTTCTTTAAATGGAATATCTGGTACTGCTGGTGTACAGCATGTAGAATAAAAGTTAAACCGCTAAAAAACAAATAAGGTATTGTTCGATCCATTTTGATCACCTGGGAGCGAATTGTACCCGGATTAGATATTTCCCGGGAATATGCTTCATATTTTTTTTCTGCATCCTGGTCCAGAAATCCTGCGTAGCTCATTAATAGAGCTGCTCCTGTTAAAAATAAAGTTCTCCTTAATTTATGTCTTTTAAGTTTTTTTTCCAGTTTTGACCTCAGCAGAAAACGCGGAGCTAAATAAGTTGACTTCTGAGCTTTAATGTTAAAATTTCCGTTTTGAATGATGTAATTGCCGCTGCTTAAGTGATACTGCCCCTTTTGAATACCAGACACTTCCGTAGCTCCGGAAGGAATTTCCAGAGGAATCTTGTCTGCTGAGGACAGAAGCATAATGCCCTCCGGTACCGGTTGATCGAATATAAGATTACCCTGGAGCAGGGTTGGATCCAGAAGATTAAGCCTGGCCAGAATTACACGGCTTTCATCTTTGGGAAGACCGGCAATTAAATAATCTTCATAATTTTCTTTTATTAAGGTGATTCGCTGACTTTCAATAATTACCCTGTCAATTGCAAAAGGTGTTATCTCCGGAAATATTTTTGCTCCTACTTTTAATTTAGCGCCCTCGGGAATACTTTGAATATATATCTGCTGATCTGTTTCATGGACCACCATGGGAATTCTGTTTGTCATAAGCATTACAGTTACGTTTTTAATGCCCCGGTTTTGGAGTCCTTCGTAAGTATATTCATGATCATAGATTACTCTGTTTAAGACCAATCCGGCTTTAACGTCATACAATAGTCCCGTAACAACAAATACTTCACCTACTTTAGATATATCCAGTGTGATGACCTGGGACATGTTCAAAAGTAAACCGGCCACCACAGCACAGTCATAATTATTGCAGATTGTATCAAATCCATGATTATCCAATACGGATAACATTTCGTCTCGATCCAGTACACCCAGGGTGTCCACATTCAATAATTCTGCCCTCAGAATACTATTTAAATTCTGCAAATTCTGCCTGCTCATAGATTCTCCGGAAAAATCCATCAGGGCCAGTCGGGCCTGACCATATAATATTCCGAAAATTAAAAATGTTAAGGTTATTACGTGTTTTAGCATAACATAATTTTAATAGATGAGCCTGATCAAAGCTTATATCCAACGAGTGCAAGATACTTGAGAGATGAGCTGCTGAAGATTTCTGAAAAAGCACTCGTTTTGTATTCAACTCATTCACAATACATGATTGACTCA
>JAZFSI010000065.1:0-2351 GCA_036446075.1 Fidelibacterota bacterium | reverse complement strand
CATCTCGAAATGCCGGAGAACATGAAGGTCAGGGGAAAAAAATTATTAAACGTGGTTTACGAAGCCACAATAGAGGTTGCCAGTGCAGTTATAACGGCACTTACGACAACAGTGGTTAGCTTTTTACCGGTCTTTGCAATGGAAGCCGCTGAAGGTAAACTGTTCAAACCCCTAGCCTTTACAAAAACATTTGCTATGTTATCCGCATTGGTTATAGGGCTCATTATAATACCGTCGTTAGCCCATCTCCTCTTTTCTATAAAACTAGATAACAATAAATTTAAAAATATCCGAAGCTTTACATTAATTGCAGGCGGAATTTTAATTTCAATTTTTACGGGATATTACATTGCATTGGCCATATCTGCTTTTGGTGTAAACAGTCTTCTAAAAGATAAGTGGAGCCGCTTAAAAAAATCATGGGCCAATTATGTCAGTATTATGATCACAGTTGTTGTAGTCGTATTCTTTTTAACCAAAGTCTGGATGCCGATCGGAGCTCAAAATACACAACTTGCCAATTTTCTTTTTGTCATCTCACTTGTGGCTTTTATTTTAGGCCCTTTATCTGCCGTGGTTATATTCTACCCGAAAATTTTAAAATGGTGTTTAAACAATAAGCTGAAGTTCCTGAGTATCCCCATCTTAGTTCTTTTATTCGGCATCACGACCTGGCAGGGATTTGATAAGGTGTTTGGTTTTATGCCCGGATTCATAAAAAAGTCGAATTTTTATCAAAAAGCCGCTGGCGTTTTACCGGGAGTGGGAAAAGAGTTTATGCCCTCGCTTGATGAAGGTTCATTCCTTTTAATGCCCTCAACAATGCCTCATTCCGGAATTGAAGAAAACCTGGAAGTTATCCGCATGCTGGATAAAATAGTCAATGCCATTCCTGAGGTGGAAAATGTAGTCGGAAAATGGGGCCGTGTAAATTCTGCGCTCGATCCGGCCCCGACTTCCATGTATGAAAATGTCATCAATTATAAATCCGAATACATCCTGAATGAGTCAGGGCATCGTATGCGTTTTAAAGTTAACAAAGAAGATGCCTTTATTTTAAAAGACGGGAATACCTATAATCCCAAAGAAGATGGATTCCGACCTATTTTGAAGGAAAATCTGATACTTGATAAAAACGGAAAATATTTTAGACAGTGGCGGGATGAAATAAAGTCACCCAATGATATATGGGATGAGATTATCAAAAGATCAACTATTCCAGGATTAACATCTGCGCCAAAACTGCAGCCGATTCAGACACGTTTGATAATGATGCAGACAGGCATGCGTGCCCCTATGGGAATCAAAGTCTATGGTCCTGACCTTGAATCTATAGAGAAAGTTGGATATGAACTGGAAAAGAACCTGAAATATGTTGAAGGTGTTGAAGCCATGTCGGTTTTTGCGGACAGGGTTGTTGGAAAGCCTTATCTAGAATTAAAAATTAACAGGGATGCCACGGCCCGCTACGGTCTAACTATAAAAAATTTACAGATGGTATTAAGCAGTGTCATTGGCGGTATGCCGCTCACTGCCACGGTAGAAGGAAGAGAGCGCTTTCCAATCAGGGTAAGATATGCCAGAGAATTCCGGGATAATCCGGAGGACCTGAAAAAAATATTGATACCTACTCCAACCGGCAGTCAGATTCCCCTGGGCGAATTGGTTGAAATCACTTACGTAAGAGGACCCCAGATGATTAAAAGTGAAGACACCTTCCTTGTGGGTTATGTCATATTTGACAAAAAGGAAGGATTTGCCGAAGTTGATGTAGTTGAAAATGCTCAAGATTACTTGCAGTCTAAAATCGATAGTGGTGAATTAATTATTCCGGCTGGTGTGAGTTACAAATTTACCGGAAATTACGAAAATCAGATACGAGCGACTAAACGTTTAATGATTGTTGTACCGATTTCGTTGATTCTCATATTCCTGATCCTCTATTTTCAGTTCCGTTCTGTCGTCACATCATCAATGGTGTTTACCGGGTTATTTGTTGCATTTGCTGGTGGTTTTATCATGATTTGGTTGTATGGACAACCCTGGTTCATGAATTTTTCTGTGGCAGATATAAATATTAGGGATATGTTTCAAATGCATTCGATTAATCTTAGTGTGGCTGTATGGGTTGGATTTATTGCTCTTTTTGGTATTGCTACCGATGACGGAGTTATTATTGGAACATATTTGAAACAGGTTTTTGAGAAGAATAAACCTGGCAGTATAGAGGCAGTACGTAAATCCGTACTCGAAGCGGGAAGTCAAAGGGTTCGACCGGCTATGATGACGGCCGCGACAACGATAATTGCATTAATCCCGGTTCTCACATCAACAGGGAAAGGTTCAGATAT
>JAZFSI010000064.1:0-17214 GCA_036446075.1 Fidelibacterota bacterium | reverse complement strand
TCAATATATAAATATCCATATTTCCCTCCGGCCCGGAAGCAGAAAAAGCGATTGTTTTTCCAGAGGGGGACCAGGCCGGGTAAGTGATTTGGGTATCTTACGTATAATTGGTTAAGGCTCTAATTGTATCTGAGTTTTTTGAATAAATATAAATGTTCGATACATTCAATTTATGGGCCACAAAAACAATCCGGTTTGAATCGGGCGACCATTGCGGATAAGTGGCGCGCAAAGAATGGGTGAGCCAGCATTTCTTTTTTGTAACAGTATCATACAAGCGTAAATCCCAGATCATGGACTGATGCCGGCCATAATGATATTTAGCATAGACCAGCTGCTTACCGGCGGGGCTCCAGGATAAGGCAGAATGAAATCGCCCATAATCTATTTCAGTTTTATCCCAGATGATTTTTTTAAAAATTTCGATTGAATCCGGCTCCGGCCCAAAAATTTTCCTAAAAAAGGAAGGTTTTTGTTTTATCCTGCTCTCCCATTTTTGTTTTAGATCTTTTTCCTTTTTTATATTCCTCACAGCGATAAACAGGGAAACATCCTTCTGATTTTTATCATCAGACCCAATCAGGGCAATTTTTAAGCTGTCAGGAGAAAATAGAAATCCCTGCATTTTTTTAAGAGGCAGCGTGGCGGGTTCACCAACTTCCTCAAGGGCTTCTTTTTGAGCGCGGATTCCGTAATAATAAGTATTCATTTGCCGGCGCCAGTCTTCATTGAACTGCTTTACAGTGATACCAGTGGCTTTTTTAAAACCAGTTTTAAAGTTGGGAGTTTTTAATCTGGTTCGGTATTTAATGGTTTCTACTATAGTTGAATCACCAAATCTGTCGGACCAATACAGTAATTTGGAAAAGCCGTCATGGTGCGGGTCCATCTCTTCAATTTTGTTGGTGATGATATGGCTTTTATGAGAAAGGTCGGCGCGATAGGGTCTCCAGCGTTCTGTTCCATATTCCGCCAATCCTTCTACAAACCACCCCGGTGTTCCCGATAGCAGGTATCCCCATGGTTCTAAGATCCAGGATTTTAAAGCGTGAAAAAATACAATATGCTGAAGTTCATGGCTTAAGACCTGGTACAGCCATTTTTCATCTTCGAGCCAAATGGCGGCATCATTCTGGTCTACCCAGATAAAAGTTGTGTAAGTCCATAAAGCAAACCCGTTCATGATTTCGTCTTCTGAAGTAAAAATGATATCGATTTTAGGCAGGGAAGTTTGATTTAACTGCTGCAAAAGAACGGGCCGGACCTGTTCGGCAATGGCGGCGCCCTTAAGAGCCATATTTTCCAGACCCTGGTGATAATGGATATTAAAGTTTGCGGTTTCTAAGGTTGACCAATTAAGCTCGGGATGGATACGTCCGGAATAAATCCAGGTACTTTGAGAAAAAATAATGTTAGAAAATAAAACCGCCAGGCAGAATATTTTGAAAACTCTCACGTATTCATCCGCTCCATGGGAATAATATTATGGATTTAGAGGACATTAATCCAAGTCTTGTTCTTTTTCCGGCCGGCGTCCTTAAATATTTTAACCAAAGCTTACGTTTATGAATTAAGATCTAAAACCTTGCGGAAATTTTGCCCGGTGGCTTAGGGCTGAAAATTCCTGTGAACTTTTGTACGGATACACTTGACACAAGGCCGAATGAACCCGTATTTTTTACCTGGAGTTAAAGTTTTTTAATCGAATTACCAGATCCAAAAGACCTCAACTTTAATACGACAATAGGGCGGAAAAACAGAATTTTATTGATTTATGATTATAAAAATATGTACACTGAATGATACGCGGTTATATCAGTTAATAATATAGTAAGGAGAAAAAAATGCAAAAAGGCAGTGTAAATAAAGTGGTCTTAGTGGGCCATTTAGGCGGCGATCCGGACTCTCGGTATACACCTTCTGGGACTGCTGTAGTAAACTTCACCCTGGCCACAAACGAGGCCTGGCGCGATTCAAATGGAGACAGCCAGGAAAAAACTGAATGGCACCGCTGCGTTATGTTTGGAAAATCGGCTGAATTGGCAGGTGAATGGCTGAAAAAAGGACAGCTTGTATATATCGAAGGAAAGCTCCAGACAAGAAACTGGGAAGACAAAGATGGAAATAAGCGTTATACTACAGAGATTGTAAGTGATGTCTTTACAATGCTGGGCCGTAAGATGACTGAAAGCGAGAAACCCGTTGTCACTTCTTCGGGGGATGACGAGGACGACTTACCGTTTTAATTAATCTTTTTTGAGCTAATGGGGGGTTAAATCACAGACCCCCCATTTCGTTTAAAATTTTAACTTCAGTTTTCAAATTAGGGATTGTGTAGCAAACAACAGAAACAGGATAATTACTTGAACATAAACAGGCTTATAAAATCATTGGATCTTTTTTGGGAAAAGGAAATTGTACCTGTTCTCAAAGAGTATATAAAAATTCCTAATAAGTCACCCGCCTTCGATCCTGATTGGGAAAATACGGGACATATGCAGGCCGCCTTGAATCTGGCATTGGAATGGACTGAAAAACATAAACCGACCGGCAGCATCCTCCATGTGAAAAATGCTCCCGGCAGGACGCCCTTGCTCATGCTGGAAATCCCGGGCAAAAAAGAGGGTAATGTGCTGGTTTACGGTCACCTGGATAAACAACCGGAAATGGAAGGCTGGCGCGCAGATTTAGGCCCCTGGAAACCTGTTTTGGAAAATGGCCGCCTCTATGGCCGCGGAGGGGCGGATGACGGTTATGCCCTGTTCGCAGCAGTGGGCATAACAAAGACGTTGATAGAACAGGGCCGTGACCTGCCCCGAATTGTAATTTTAATTGAATTTTGCGAGGAAAGCGGTTCTCCCGACCTTCCCTTTTATATTGAAAATGAAGCAGAATTGATTGGTTCGCCGGATTTAGTAGTTTGCCTTGACTCAGGCGCTGAAAACTACGATCAATTTTGGACTACCGTTTCTTTACGTGGACTTCTGGGTTGTATGCTGCAGGTAAATGTGCTGACAGAAGGTGTTCATTCCGGAGGCGCCAGTGGACTTATACCTTCTTCCTTCCGGATTTTGCGCCAGCTCATATCCAGGATTGAAGATGAAAATACAGGGGAAATTATACCAAAGGAACTGCATGTTGAAATTCCCCGGACCAGAATTAAGGAAGTAGAAGCTCTGGTCGCTGCGGTGACAAGTATGAATAAATTCCCGATTGTTCCAAATCTGGAAGAATCAACAGCGGATCCTGTGGAAGGTGTATTGCGCAGGACCTGGCGGCCGGCCCTGTCTATAGTCGGTATGGATGGAATTCCGGGCATGGCGGATGGCGGGAATGTATTGCGTCCATCCACAGGAGTTAAACTATCTCTGCGTCTTCCACCGGGTTTAAATGCTAAATTTGCGAAATCGATTTTAAAAAAGATTCTAACGGAAAATCCTCCTTATGACGCACAGATAAGTGTAAAATTTGAAGAACCTGCCAGTGGATGGAATGCCCCGGAATGCCGGGACTGGCTGACCCAGGCAGTACAGGCGGCTTCAGAAACAATTTTCAAAAAACCGGCCCTGTCTATGGGAGAGGGCGGTACAATTCCTTTTATGGCCATGCTGGGAAAAAAATTCCCGGGCGCACAGTTTATTATAACAGGGGTGTTAGGTCCTCATTCAAATGCTCATGGACCCAATGAATTTCTGCATATTGCATATGCCCGGAAATTGAGTGCCTGCATTGCAATAGTTTTAGATCGTTTTCAGAAATAAGGGGAATTTTTTGTGAGCGTTCGAACAAAGTTGGATAGCTTTAAACCACGCTCATCCTGGATCAGGTATCTGGTCACGTATTTGACTTTGTTTCTTGTGCCCTTATTCGCTAGAGTAACCATAATTGGACGACGGCATTTTCCGGCCCGCGGCCCCTTTATAATTGTCATAAATCATTTTAGCGATTTAGACCCTGCCTTTGTGATATATACTTTTCGCCGGCCAATGATTTTTTTGGCTGCCAGCGATCATAAAATAGAATGGTTTAATTATTGGGCAGTGTGGTTATATGGATTTATTCCAACAAACCGCAAATCACTGGCTCCATCAACGATTAGACAGGCCCATAACTGGTTGAAATCCAAATCAATTTTAGGGATTTTTCCCGAAGGGACAGCTCTTTCCCAGGTTCTGCGGACGGCTAAAAACGGGGCCGTATACCTTTCTTCAATTTGCGCAGTCCCAATTGTACCTATGGGAATAACCGGATTGAACAAACCCTGGAAAAGCATCTTCTCCGGAGTCAGGCCGAAAGTAACTGTGACGATTGGTAAACCTTTTGGCCCATTTAAAAATTCTGTTAGACGCCATGACAGGGAAAAAATTCTTACCCGGAACGGCCATGAAGTTATGTGTAGAATTGCTGCCCTGCTGCCGGAAAAACAACACGGTTCCGCCGCCCGGGATCCCTTAGTTGATCGTTTTCGAAATGAAAATTCTCAATGACGGAAAATTATTATATACAGACCAAAAAGGGTTAAAAGACCACCGCCTATTACAAAAACACCGACTGCTTCACTAAAAAATGCAAATGCTAATAAAGAGGCCAGAACCGGCTCTCCCAGGGGAACGGCAGTAACAATTGTGGGCGAAACAAACTTAACGCTGTAATAAAACAATGTGTGCCCAATTACGGTAGGAATCAAACCCAGCAGAATCAGCCAGAGATAAGCCGATTTTGAGTCCGGAAGCAGGGCAGTATCCATGCTGACGGCCAGGGCCAGCAGAATTACAGCCGCAGTTGTATATAATAACCGCGCATAGGAAACTATTCCGGCTTTTTTTCTTACCCGCTCTGCCAAAATTAAAACAATGGCAATCCAAAACCCGCTAAACAGGGCTAAAATATTACCAACCTGGTTTTTAGGAACAGAAGTTACTTCACCATTCTGGATAATTAGAACACCTGCAAAAGCCAGAACAAGACCTGCTATGACTTTCTTATTCCAGGGACGCTTTAGTATGAACCGTTCTATTAAAGCGGTAAAAAAAGGCGTTGTGGCGGCTAAAACAGTGGTGTGGGCAACTGAAGTATATTTTAGCGCTCCAAAAAAACAAATAAAATGCAAAGCCAGAAACAGCCCTGCAATTCTGGTTGTATTTCGCTGAGAGGAGGTCAGGGCTATCTGGGGCCGCAGAGCGCTGTAACCCCATAGAACGGCGGCGCCCACGGCCAGACGCCAGAAACTAATGATTACGGCAGGAACGGCCGGAATCATTCGGGCCATTATTGAAGAAACGCTTACTGCCAGAAGAGCCACCATAAAGATTAAGATAATTCTTGATGATTTCACGGCTTGATAATAAGAAAAATTCGGAGAATTTTTCCAGTAAATAGTTTGAAGAGTGACAAGGAAAATTCTTATTAGAATTTTCCTGTGACGAGTGATGAGAAAAGAAAAAAAATCTACAATTTTTTTTCTTTCTACAAACTATTTCCTACCAACTACTAACTTGTTCCCTCTAATTTCTAACTTCTCCACTGTAGAAATAGGAAGATTCAATGACCGAAACAAAACCAATTCACTATATAATTATTATTGCCTTTGGAATAATGGTGCTGACCTTTATGAGGATCAGCAGTAAACAGGAGCCTACGATAGAAAATTATGCAGATTCCTCGGCGGCAGAGTTCATTTCCCCGCAGGAAAGTCACATTAAAAATCTGCGGCAATTGACTATCAGCGGAGAAAATGCAGAAGCATATTTCAGCCCTGACGGAAAGAAATTAATTTTCCAGTTTCATGATGGCGAAAGTCTTTGCGATCAAATTTATATTATGGATCTGGCCACCGGCGAAAAAGAACTGGTTTCTACGGGCCGGGGTGTAACCACCTGTGCTTATTTCCAATTTCCTAAAGATGATAAAATTGTATATGCATCGACTCATCTAACGCAGACGGAATGTCCTCCGCCTCCTGATTTCAGTCAGGGTTATGTCTGGAAACTGCACGAGGATTTTGATATTTTTTCTGCTGATTCCAAAGGAGGAAACCTGGAGCGGCTGACAGACGCAGCACTTTACGATGCGGAAGCTACTTATGCGGAAGACGGGAGCAGCATAATCTATACTTCTCTTTCTTCTGGTGATTTAGAAGTCTGGACCATGAATCCGGACGGTTCCGATAAGCAGCAATTAACCAGTAGTCTGGGATATGACGGCGGCCCCTTTTTCAGCCATGACGGTAAAAAAATAGTATGGCGTGCTTTTTATCCTGAGACTGAAGCGGAAATATTAGAATACAAAAATCTATTGGCAGAAAACACCATCCGGCCCATGAATTTGCAAATTCGAATAATGGAACGGGATGGATCAAATAAAATTCAGGTAACAAATAATCAGGCCGCAAATTTTGCTCCATTCTTTTTCCCCGATGATAAGAGAATTATATTTTGTTCCAATATGGCCGATCCCAATGGACGGAATTTTGACCTATGGGCTATTGATATAGACGGATCAAATCTGGAGCGTATCACCTACTTTGACGGTTTTGACGGATTTCCGGTTTTTAGTCCCGATGGTAAATATCTGGTTTTCTGCTCAAATAGAAACCAGGCTAAACCTGGGGATACTAACGTATTTATTTGTGAATGGAAGGACTAGAAACCAGTTGGCAGAAGTTCCCGCCATTCTCACTTCGCTCCAAGCGGGGCAGGCAGAAGTCAGAGGGGAAAAAGTCAGTAGTAAATAGTTGATAGTTTGTAGAAAGTTTTTTTAAGCTCAAATTTAAAGAGCAAGTACAAGGTCCAATATTTCTTCCCCGCGCCTGACCTTTACACTTATAATCTGTCCTTTTTTTAGATCTCCCAGACGATACATGTAATCGTAAATGTTTTTTATCTCCTGTCCATCGATTTCAATAATAATATCTCCGCTTTGCATTCCAGCTGTTTCAGCCGGGCCGCCGGCTCGTGTTCCGTCTATTTCCATGCCCTCGGCCTGGCTGCTGTATGAGGGAATTACTCCAAAAGTAACTTTGAAGCGGCGCCTGCCGGAGGGTCGTTCCTTGGGCCCTGCTTCCGTGAATTGCGGTTTTTCCCGGGCATTCAACAGGGAGATTGTGAGATCATGAATAAACTCTAATATCTGAATTTCACCTTCTATATTAATTTTCATCCAGTCATCTGTCGGTTTATGATAATCGTTATGAATTCCAGTGAAGAAAAATAAAACAGGAATATCCTTGATATAAAAACTGGCATGATCACTGGGACCGTATCCTTCTGAATTTGTTTTTATAGCCAGGCCATGTTCCTGATTGATTTCTTTGATAAGATTATCAAAACGCGGTGCCGTACCAGTTCCTCCAATGGTGATTTTTTTATCTTTCATACGCCCGATCATATCCATATTGATCATGGTGATGATAGATTTAATGTCTATGGTGGGATTCTTAACAAAATATTTTGAGCCCAAAAGACCTTTTTCTTCAGCGTTATAGGCCATAAACACCACGGATCGTTTAAGTTCAGTATGGTTGGCGCTCAATTTTTCTGCTAACTCCAGCAGACCTGTCACTCCTGAGGCATTATCATCGGCGCCATTGTGGACTTCCACCCGCCCCGGCTCTAAAGAACTGCTGCCTTTTCCCCCAAACCCCAGATGGTCAAAATGGGCGCCCAGAATTATATATTCATCTTTTAAAACAGGATCCTGACCGGGAATAATTCCGATGATATTGGGTACCTTTGCTGTTTCTTTGATAAGGTTTACAGCAACTGCAACCGTTGAACCATCGATGGTTAAACTCTGAGGTGCCCGTGAATTTTCAAGAGCATCCTGAAGACTTTTAAGGGACTTTCCGGCAGGGCTTAAAATTTTAGCTGCCAGCTGAGTGGAAATATGAATGGCCGGAATACCGGCTCCGGAAAAACTCTGGTCATAACGCAGAGGTATAAGATCATCGTCTTCCCACCCCGGAGGAGAAACAAATAGAATTCCGCCGGCTTTATTATCACGGGCAACCAGGGCTTTTTTGCGCAGGGGAGCATGTGCTTCAAAGGCAGAATGGGGATTGTCTCCATCCGGCCCGCCGCGTAAGACCATGACCCACTTTCCTTCCGCGTCGAGGCCTGCATAATCGTTCCATTGGATAGAATCGTTTATTGAAAATCCGTAACCTCCGAAAATAACTCCGGCCTCTACCCGGCCGTTTTCGGAAAAACCCAGCGGTATAAAGTCGCTCTCTACTTCGAAATTTTCACCATTTAAATAAAGTGTATTGCCTTCCCCGATATTTAATTTTAACACAATTTCAAAAGGCTGCCGGAAACCGTCCGAGCCGCCGGGCTTTAGCCCTGCCCTTTCAAATTCCTGAATAATATAAGAAATGGCCATTTCCGAGCCCTCTGTTCCCGGAGATCTGCCTTTTAAATCATCGGAAGCAAGGTAACGAATATGTTCTAAAATCTCGCTCTCGGTTATTTCCGAGCCTTCCTGGGATTCCCTTAAGTTTGTGAGCGGCGCGCAGGACCAGCAGTAGAGCAGCACCAGAGTAATTTTTACAAGTTTCATTTTTTTCTCGTTTTTAAGGATGTTTGGATTGGGTACAAGCCTAAAAATTTAGGGACGTTTAACTGATAATCAAAAAAGAGAAAAAATGATTATCAGGTGAGCCCTAACGGTCCGGAGATAGTAAATGCTGTGTTTGCCACAGCAAAGAAATTGTTTATTTTTTGTTTTATGATTCTTTATTCTTAAAACCTCATCTTCAGTAATCTATCCCCGTATCCATGGCCTGAATAAAAGGTAAAATTGCTTACAATATTAGACAGGCGCTATAAGCTCAACCCATGCCTTATATCAAAAAGCTGTGAAATAAGCAGCGATAACTTTCACCATCATTAAAGGTGCGGCAATGGCCATAAAAATCATGCCAACATCTAGAAAATCCAAGGGTTCCTTTTTTATTTTCAGTATTACCGGCGGTAAAAGACTTGCCGTAAACAGAAAAAAATATTCGAGCCGATTGTTATATGTATTCCAGCTTGAAGAAGACATAATATTTTCGAAGAAAAAATTGATTTCATAAAAAGTCTCAATGTTTTGACTTTTAAGCAGCGGTAATAAATTTGCCGTTGAGTTATATAGACGGCACACGTCTGACAGCATAAAAACCAGCAGGAAGACTATAATGCCTAAAGTTAAATTTATATTTTCCAGTCTGTTATCGGTGAATATCAGAATTGATTTTACAAGTCCGTAAATAAAAGTAAACAGCAGGATCCACCCGCCGGAAGTCAGAACCAGAGATATTATGCCGAATGTAAATCCCAGGGGCCTTTGTTCAGGGGGAAAAATATAGTTGGATATCCAATAAGAATTATAACCTCCAAGCATAAACTGAATTGTTAAAAAACCGGTTAAATAAAACCTGATTTTTTGAGATTCTTTCAATTTAAATAGGTAATAGCAAATGATTCCAGGACGGCAGCGACAAACAGAATCGAGAGGGGAAGGCGGAGAGTCGCCGCGGTAGGCCGCTGTTCGAGCTCCCGGTTGGAGTTCCGTAATCTATGCATACCGGCCAGACCCTGCGAACTGAAACAGCAGACGGCAAATATTTCCAGGGGGCCATGAATCAAAATGGTTTTAAATATTTCAGGAACAGGAAAATTTATAAACAGGGCTAGTTTTAAAAGAGTTCCTAATAACATTCCGTTCCACAAAAGCAGCCCCGCCGTAAGCAGGCCAAAGGAATAAAAACCTCCAAAGGAAAGCAGGATACCAATAAAAATATTATTCGTAAATATTTGCCAGATCAATTGATATATATTACTGGAATTATCAACCGTATTTAAATTAGCTGGAATACCTGCATTGAGAAACTGCTGAGGATTTGATGCATTTGCCCCTTCAGCCATATTATAATTGATCAGGAAAGGTAACATTACTCCGGCTGTAAAAATCAAAATAGACGCAATAAAATATCCGGCCCGGCCCATAAGCAGTTATTGTTTTATGAATTTTCCCGGATCAGCTTGATTCTTTCATCCAGGCTGGGGTGCGACAGGCTTTTGCGGACTAAAAAACCATTTCCAACCAGATTAATTTCATCTAAAGCGTTGATCATTGTTTCTCTGCCCATTTTTTTTGAGGCAAATAAATCAGCTTCGAATTCAAATTTTTTATGAATTAAATCTGGAATAATACTCATAAATAAGCCCCCAAAGGCGCCCACCAGAGCATAACTCAGGTAATTATTTTTTAAAAAATAAAAAGCACTCCAGGAGCTGATAATTAAGACCAAAGTCAGAATCAAATTATGGAAAAACCCATTTTTCAAATGTCCCAGTTTCAAATGTCCCAATTCATGAAATATCAAACATTTTAAAGCATGTTCTGAAAGTTCATTATAAAAAGATTTTCCGATAATAATAGATTGAGTAAATGATAATATTCCCATTGATAGGGCATTTTTGAATTTTTCAGGCATAATATAGATCTTTATATCATTTAATATTCCGGAATCAATTATAGATAGATTCAAATCATTATTATCTAAAACTGTGAAATCGTTCAATAAAAAAATAAGAGGATAAAAAAGGGCAAAAATGGCTGTTGAAAGTAGAAAGCAAAGTAAAATGGCTAAACCATAAATTATGGGCTGAGGCGCCCATAGAATTATTAAGGGCAGCGGGCTTAATAAAAGTGAAGTAAGTAAAATCTCAGCAATTATCACTCTGTTTAATGAATTAAAAAATGGGTTATTAAAAGGGCTGGCACCACTGATTTTAGAGGCAGCTGCGATGGCAATAAATCTAACAATTTGTATGTTGAGGGCAAATATCAAAGGGCTCAGAATTAGATCAAGACCATACGGTTTTTCAATCAAATAAAACAGTGCGATCATTAACACAATTATTGATATCTGTAAATAAGTATTGCTGTTTTTCATTTTAAAAAAGAGAGGGGGCGATATGCCCCCCCCCCAGTTATATAATAGACTAGTGTCGTGTCAAGTGCATTGCCTGCAAATGGACCAAAGCCCGGCAGCGCTATGAGTTTGACGCAACACTACATTGCTCCGCCGATTCCAAAAAGAATAGCGCCCACCGGTCCGCCAATAATTCCTCCAAAAAACAGTCCGGCTTGACGGCCCATAATCGCACCCCCGGCCGCAAAGGCAGCTCCATAACCGGATGCAATTATGGGATTAACATTAAGTCTTCCCGCCAGCCAGGCGCCCAGATTCAGCGTGATGCCGGGAATTTCCATTGTACTGTTATTGTTGTTGAACGTCTGAGTAAACCCAACCATGGTTACCAGCGCGATAATGACGGTCAGTTTTTTAATACATTTCATTGTTGTCCCCTTCTATATTTAAATGATATTTCCGAGCCGTTGTTTTATTTGTTAAGTCCCAGAAAGACCATTTGATTAAAAAACGTTTATAAATCAATTAATGATTATCACGAATATAATATAAAATATCGTGAAATTCAAGATAAAGAAGGAAAGAAGGTTTCGGGCTCGCCAGGCCAATTCTCATGCTATTTCCGGGTGGTTTTCAGCACTTGGATTATTTTAAGTTCAGATCTGTTTAATAAGTCCTCTATGCTCGAAACAATATTTATTTTTGGGAGATCTATGTTTAAATACAGTTTACCTTTTCTATTGCTGTTGAATCCTGTTTTCTCAACTCAAAATTTAAATCCGGAGAAATGCTGCGGTCTGCCGAATAATATGATAATGGGTGAAGACCAGGATCAAATAAAACCAAAGAATGAAGAGAAAGAAAAAGACAGAGACAAAAATGAAGAAAACAAGTGGGATGTGGGCGGAATTCACGGTGCCCAGGATACTTTACGATTTATAACTAAAGAAGGCACTTGGATGAGTTGTGATATTTCTCCGGACGGAAAGCAGCTTGTCTTCGATCTTTTGGGCGACATTTATATAATGCCCATCCAGGGCGGAGCCGCATCCGTCCTGACTTCCGGACCAGCCTGGGATATCCAGCCTGTATTTGATCCGGAGGGCAAAAAAATTGCATTTACTTCTGACCGGTCAGGCGGAGACAATATCTGGGTTATGGACCGGGACGGCTCTAACCCGGAGCAGATAACGGATGAATCTTTCCGTCTTTTGAATAATCCCGTTTTTTCTGCTGACGGCAAGTATATTATAGCCCGTAAACATTTTGTAAATACCCGGTCTTTAGGAGCGGGAGAAATGTGGATTTATCATATATCAGGAGGAAAAGGAAGGCAAATAACAAAACGCAGGAATTGGCAGCACGATGCAGGAGAACCGGAAGTGAGCCCGGATGGGAAATATCTATACTATTCCCAGGATATAAGCGCCGGTGAAACTTATAAATATAACCGCGATCCATACGGCAGTATTTATGCCATTAAGCGCATTGATCTACTGACCGGTAAAACAACCACAGCAGTGAGCGGGCTCGGGGGGTCCGTTACTCCTCAGATCAGTCCCGATGGTAATACACTGGCTTTTGTACGTCGCATCGGTTTGAAAACCGGTCTGTTTGTAAAAGATCTGGCCAGTGGAAACGAACGTCTGCTCTTTGATAATCTTAACAGGGACGCACAGGAAACCTGGGCCATATTTGGACTGCATCCGGGTTTTGCCTGGGATCCTGCCGGGGAATTCATAATAATATCCGCCAAAGGGGGATTCTGGAAAATAGGGGTAAAAACCGCGGCTGTCGAACACGTTCCATTTACAGTTAAAGTAGAGCAAATATTAACGGCACCAGTAAAAATTAAAAATCAGGCCGGCGGCAGCGCTTTCTCCGTTAAAACAGTAAGACACAGCCGCGTCAGCCCGGACGGAAAGAAAGTGGTCTATAATGCCTTAGGTCAATTATATATGGCCAATATTAACGGTTCAAACCGCAAAAGACTAACAAACCTTAAAGACGGTTTTGAATTCAGTCCGGCGTGGTCGCCGGATGGGAAAAATATAGTTTTTACTACCTGGCAGGATCAAAAAAGCGGCCGCATAGGAATTGTTAAAGCCAAGGGCGGCACACCCGCTTTTATTAAAATTCCTCCAGGTCATTATTTTGAACCGGAATGGTCGCCTTCCGGAAAGCAGATTGTTTATCGGAGGGGCGGAGGATCATGGCTGCGCGGTTTTGACAATACTGCAGAAACAGGATTGTACATATATGATTTAAAACTTAAAACAACCAGGCTGATCCTGACCAAAGGCCGGGAGCCAGTATTTAATAAAACCGGGAAAAGGATAATGTATTTTGACCGGGACGGAGAAAATAACGCACTTTTCAGCATTAATTTGAGAGGTAAAGATCCCCAAAAATTAATTACTTCCAAGTATGCGGAAACAATCTCCCTTTCCCCCGATGAAAAATGGGTAGCATTTGAATACCGTTATCATATTTATACGGCTCCCTATACACGAGCGGCCGCAGCTCTGGACATTAGCCCCAAGAGCGATTCGGTTCCCGTAAAAAAAGTTACACGCGACTCTGGCTTTGGTCTGCATTGGTCAAAGAATAATACGCTGTGCTGGACTCTCGGTTCAGAATTGTATCAGAGAAAAATGGAAGACCTGTTTGATTTTCTTGAGACAGCGGCCGATTCCCTGCCGGAACCTGATTCCAGCGGTGTGCAGCTGGGCTGGAACCAGTCAGCAGACATACCGGCCAATATGATAGCAATTACCAATGCCAGGATTATTACCATGGGTGAACTAGGAGTAATTGAAAATGGTACAATTGTAGTAGACGGCAATCGCATAAAAGCTGTAGGTCCCGGGACAGAAATTACAATTCCCCGACAGGCCAGGGTATTAAATGCTGCCGGAAAAACCATTATTCCCGGCTTAATAGATGTGCATGCCCACATGGGCTTGAATTGGGATGGGATAACAGCCCAGCAGAATTGGGGTTATTTAGCCAATCTTGCTTTCGGCGTTACCACTACTCATGATCCCTCCAAAGATACAGAATTGGTTTTTGCCAATTCAGAATTACAAAAATCCGGCAGCATTCTCGCCCCAAGAATTTATTCCACGGGCACAATATTATATGGAGCAGTGCATAGCTTTACGGCCGAAATTAATTCTTTAGAAGACGCAAAAACACATTTACGCAGAATCAAGGCATTCGGAGGTTTTTCTGTAAAATCCTATAACCAGCCCCGCAGAAATCAGCGTCAGCAGGTATTAAAAGCTGCACGTGATTTAGGATTGCTGGTTTATCCTGAGGGCGGCTCCACGCTGCAGCATAATCTGAATATGATTGTAGACGGTCATACGGGGATTGAGCATTCCCTGCCGGTGTCACCGCTGTATAATGACGTGTTAACCTTATATGGTAAAAGCGGAGTGGGTTATACGCCGACACTGATTGTAAGCTACGGAGGTATTTGGGGAGAAAATTACTGGTATGCTGAAACAAAAGTGTTTGAGCACGAAAAACTGCTGGCATTTACTCCTAAAAGACTTTTGGATCGAAAAAGACGGCGTATGAAAGTTGAAGATGAAGATTACAACTGGATGGAAAATGCCCGGGCCGCAAATGCTCTGGCCCAGGCCGGTGTTAAAGTAAATAATGGTGCCCACGGCCAGCTGGAGGGATTGGGAGTCCACTGGGAAATGTGGATGCTGGTTCAGGGCGGCATGTCTGCTATGGAAGCACTTAGAGCTTCAACCATTAATGGAGCTGAATATATTGGACTGGGAGGAGACCTGGGAGACCTCAGCCCCGGGAAACTGGCTGACCTGGTCATTCTGGAAAAAAATCCTCTGGAAAATATCAGAAATTCTGAATTCGTTGAAATGGTAATGCTTAACGGTAGATTATATGATTCTACTACTATGAATGAATTGCTTACAGGAGAAAGAAAAGTGAAAAAACTATGGTGGAAATAGTTTGTGAATAGTTAACAGGTCGGGAAGTGACTTGTGACAAGAAAAATCATAGATTTTTCTGAATGACATGGTGAAATTCTTATAAGAATTTCCCTGTCATGGGTAACGGTAAAAAATTCATTGAATTTTTTAAGTGACTTGTGACGGGTAAAATATTTCTACAAACTATCGACTTGGCAATAACATTTTCCCCTCTGATTTCCGACTTTTTTTCTTCACTGTTAACTGCTAACTGATCACTCCTCACTGAAAAAATTCAACGAATTTTTTCTTTTCCCCTCGGTAATAAATAAATTATAATTAGGTATTGCATAGTACTATATAATAGATGTAACATGGTTATACAAACTAAAAGAATTAAAATGAAACTTGAAAATACAAAAGCGCAAATGAGAAAGGGAGTTTTGGAATTCTGCATTCTCTCTATACTCAAAACAGGGGAAGCATATACTTCCGACATTTTGGAGCGCTTAAAAAAAGCGCACCTGATTGTTGTGGAAGGAACCGTTTATCCCCTGTTAACAAGATTAAAAAATGCAGACTTGCTTAGCTATCAATGGAAAGAGTCAAAGTCCGGACCTCCCCGGAAATACTACAGCTTGACTAAACCGGGTAATGTATTCCTGGAAGAACTGGAAGCCGCCTGGACTGATCTGGTAAAAGCAGTTCGCTTAACTACAAAGAAAAAATAATATTATGAAAAAAACAGTAACAATCAATCTGGCAGGTGTTGTAATTCGTATTGATGAGGATGCCTTCGAACAATTACAGGAATATTTAAACAGTATCAAATTACACTTTTCAAGCGGTGATGGGCGGGATGAAATAATGGCTGATATAGAATCTCGTATCGCCGAATTATTTCAAGAAATGAAATTAGAAATAATTGGCACTAAAAACGTGGCTAAAATTATTTCTGTAATGGGGTCTCCGGAAGAATATCTGGATGATAGCGGTGAAGAAGAAAAAAAGGAAACCATAACCGAAAAAATTAAAAAACGAATCTTCAGAAATCCCGATGATAACATTATAGGAGGTGTCTGCGGCGGCCTGGGATCCTATTTTGATGTGGATCCTGTCTGGTTTAGACTGGGTTTTGTAATCGGAACATTGATCGGTGGATCGGGAATATTGATCTACCTGATATTATGGTTTATTGTTCCCGAAGCCAGATCTACGGCAGATAAACTGCAGATGCAGGGCGAACCTATTACCGCAGAGAACATTAAGAAAACAGTGTTGGTAGAAAAAGTCAGGGAAGTAAAATCTTCAATCAACAACATTAATACCAATAAAATATTTTCTGTCATTAGAAATGCAGTGCAGCTCGTATTGCAATTATTACAGAAAATATTTAAACTGGTCTTTAAACTCATAAAACCAGTTTTCGGTGTAATTTTTCTCGTTTCCGGAGTGTCCTTGACCTTAATGCTTGTCTTTCTATTTTTTGGAGTTAACTGGGCCGGCGGTTTATTTAATTTTGGACATGCTTCAGAATTGAGCTACATGTTTGATTCTCTGATTTCTTTTAATCCGGTTGGCCATTGGCTGGCGGTAACCGGGCTGCTGCTGCTGGTGGGCATTCCCCTTTTCCAGATCATGTATTTTTCTCTGCGTCTGTTATTCGGCCTTGAACCACAGCGCAAATCTCTTAAAGCTACCTTTACAGGTCTTTGGATAGCCAGTCTGATGATGGTGATTATTTTTTCCATGTTCAGCTTTTTCCAATTCAGCGCAAGTGGATATGCTGAGGAAAAAATTATTTTAAAGGAGATAAAAAGGGATACATTATTTCTTTCCCTGGTGGAAGACCCTGTCTATTCCATCCATGACCGCGGCCGCAACTTTATTTTTAATGAAGCAGAAAACATGATGCAGTCAAGTGAGGTGGATCTGGACATTTTAACATCCAATGATGATAAATTTTACCTGGAAATTAAAAAAACTGCCATGGGTAATAACCGGAAAAAAGCCCGCAACTTAGCCAGTGAAATACTTTACGAATATGAAACAGGCGCGGATCGAATCAGATTTAATAATAATCTTTCAATTCCCCATGGCAGCCCCTTCAAGTTTCAGGAAGTTGAACTGACCCTGTTTGTGCCCCGCGGAAAAGCTGTCTTCCTGGACAATTCTCTGAAATATTTGATTTACAACATACACAATACCAGCAATACTTACGATCGGGCCATGGTTAACCATACCTGGCTCATGACTAAAAAAGGTCTGGAGTGCACTGATTGTGACTAAAAGGCAATTGGAAAAATTAAGCTAAAGGATGAAAAATGAAATTATCAAAAGCAATTAAAA